>NCKC01000055.1 GCA_002282715.1 Halothiobacillus sp. 15-55-196
CGATCAACGGTAAGTAAGGGCATGGAACAATCAGACTTTCAGGAGAATGGGCGCATAGTGTAAGGGGTTTTGCACCGCCTTGCCGTTCTGCATGAATGAAAGCCTTTGGAAATAATTAGCTTTATTTCGGTCTATGATTCAAGGGCACATCGAAATACCCGTGATTCGTCGTTCCCGCGAAAGTGGGAACCCAGAAAATCAAGGCGCTGGATTCCCGCCTACGCGGGAATGACGAGTTTTTCGAGCTGCCCTCAAATCATTGCCAGTAGAGGAAAGATCATGCCCCGAATTCGCCCGTTTTTTTTGCCGCTGCTTGCCTTGCCCGTCATCGCCCTGATGCTTTGGTTTATGCCGCCGGCTGCCAATGCGTCGGGTTATCCGCCCTTCCCGGCGCAGACGCAGTGGTTCAATGTGAGTAAACCGCTGACTGGCGCCCAATTGCAAGGCCGGGTGGTCCTGCTTGATTTCTTTACGCCCGGCTGCATCAATTGCATCCACATGATTCCTATTCAACAGCAGCTCAAGCAAAAATTCGGCGATGATCTGTTGGTGGTGGGCGTCACCTCGCCCAAATTCACCGCATCGCAGCAAGCGGACAACATGACGCCGTTCTTGCGTCGCTATCATGTTGACGAACCAGTGTTCATCGATGCAAACATGACCTGGTGGAAACATTACGGTGTGTTTGCCTGGCCGACGATGCTGTTGCTCAACCCGGAAGGCAAAGTCATTCATAGCTTTGTCGGCGAACGCAGCTACACGGACATGGCAGCAGTCATTCAATCGGCGGTCGACAGCGCGCGTGCTGCAAAAACGTTGACGCACCCGAAACTGCCGCTCAAACCCTTGAGCGCCGATAATCATTTTATGGTGCTGCCGACGAAAATCGCCGTCAACGACCAGCGCGTTGCGATCAGCGATACCGGCCATGATCAGATCCGCATTTTCGATCACGAAGGCAAGCTGTTGGCCAGCATCGGCGACGGCAAAGCAGGCTTTGCCGATGGCAGTTTTGCCACGGCTGAATTTAATCGCCCGCAAGGTATCGCCTGGCTGGGCGATGATTTATACGTCGCCGATACGGACAATCAACGTATTCGCCGAATCGACTTTGCCAGCCAGACGGTTTCCACCGTGGTTGGCAATGGGCAACGCGTTTTCCTCAATGAAGTAACCACTTCTGCCAAGGATACGCCGCTCAATTCACCTTGGGGTCTTGAGGCGGTGGATGGCGATTTATTCATTGCCATGGCAGGCGATCATGCCGTCTGGCGCTACGATCCCAAAACGCGAAAGCTCGAAGTGTATGCCGGCACAGGGGACGAAGGGCTGCACGATGGCGAGCGCCTGCTGGCCCAATTCGCCCAATCAAGCGGCTTGGCCTACCACGATCACAATTTGTATGTAGCCGATCCTGAATCTTCATCCATTCGACAAATCAACATGCAAACCAGCTTGACGATGACATTGGTCGGGAAGGGTTTGTTCAGTTTCGGTGATCGCGATGGTGCGGCAGATCAGGCGCAGTTGCAGCATCCACAAGGCTTGGCTTATCTCAATGGCGCGTTGTATATCGCCGACACATTCAATAATGCCATCCGTAAGCTCGACCTTGACACCTTACAGGTCAGCACCGTGGCTAAAAACCTGGCGCAACCGAACGGTCTGGCGGTATTGAACGATCACACGCTATTAATTGCGGATACGTACCATGATCGCATCGTTGCCTTGAACCTGGATAACGGCAAAATCACCGACTGGCCGCCAACACCAAAATGACGACAGCTTTACCCGTTGCCGATCGCCCCGGAGCCGATTGGGATATTTTTTGCCGCGTTATCGACAATTACGGCGACATTGCCGTGAGTTGGCGACTGGCGCGGATACTGACGGAAGATCACCGGCAGGTCGTCCGGCTCTGGGTCGATGACCTGAACGCACTCGTGCATCTGGTACCGGAAGTTGATCCGACAGAGGAACAACAGAGCCACCGCGAAATCACGATCATTCACTGGACCGACGCAACTGTAACCACACCGCTCGCCCGATTCGTGATTGAAGCGTTCGGCTGCACCATACCGGAGGACTATCAGCGACGCATGCCCGAACGGACCGTCGCTTGGTTCAATCTGGAATATTTCAGTGCCGAACGCTGGATCAGTGATTATCACGGCCGGTTCTCGCCACAACCCAATGGCTTGCAAAAGCAATTCGTGTTCCCGAGCACACGCCCCGATTCCGGCGGGTTGCTCTGTGAGGCGAATCTGTTCCGGGCGCGTGATCACTTTGTTCATTCAGAGCAAACGACTTGGGCGCATGAATGGCACATCCCGCTGCCGAACGGTTTATCGCTACTTTTATTCGGCTATGAAAACCGGGCGATTGGCGATCTGATTGACGATCTCGCTCAAACCACTACCGAGGCCGTCACCATCTATCTACCGGAAGGCCGCCTGCTGACCAGCGCACGCGAGCACCTCCGCCACCCCGAACTCATGGCCGGCGACCAGATTCAACGCGGAACGGTGACCCTGCATGTGCTGCCATTCCTGCCGCAGGCGCAATTCGATCGACTGCTGTGGTTGTGCGACATCCTGTTCGTGCGCGGGGAAGATTCGCTCGTGCGCGCCCTCTGGGCAGGTAAGCCATTCATCTGGCAGATTTACCCCACCGACGATCAGGCGCACTGGGAAAAACTGGATGCCCTGCTGGATACCTGCCGCGGTGACCTCCCTGCGCCTGCGTTCGACGCCTGGCGGACCTTGACGCATGGCTGGAACCGGCAGCGACTCGCGCCCAAAAGCTGGCAGAACTTCATCGAACACCATGCCATTCTGGCCTCGGCCGCAGAAAAAAACCGGCTCACCCTCGCCGGTCAAACAGAACTCGCCAACTGGCTGGTCAAAACCGCATATGAGCGGTTACAATGCCCCACCATTTAATCTAAGAAAAACTCTGCACGAAGCCATCCATGGCTTCGTGCAGAAATGCACAAGCCGGTCTTTTGCTCTGCATTTCAATGACTTACGTCATTAAGCGGCTGGGCAGACCTGACCTGAGACATGGTTTTTCAGGCCTTTTTAAATTATTTGTCAAATCTCACACAAGCACACTGGGTAGTTTCCATGAAAACCGCACAAGAATTTCGCGCCGGCAACGTCATTATGGTCGGCAAAGACCCTATGGTCATTTTGAAGGCCGAATTCAACAAGTCCGGCCGTAACTCGGCTGTTGTCAAAATGAAGATGAAAAACCTGCTCACCGGCAGCAGCACCGAATCGGTGTTCAAGGCCGATGACAAATTCGACCAGGTCATTCTCGACAAAAAGGAATGCACCTTCAGCTACTTCGCCGATCCACTGTATGTCTTCATGGATTCCGAATTCAATTCGTACGAAATTGAAGCGGAAAACATGGGCGACACCACCAAATACATCGTCGATGGCATGACCGATCCCTGCGAAGTGGTGTTCTATAACGACAAGCCAATCTCCGTTGAATTGCCGACCATCATTGTCCGTGAAATCGCCTACACCGAACCGGCCGCTCGTGGCGACACCTCCGGCAAGGTCATGAAGGACGCCAAACTGACCAATGGTCATGAAATCCAGGTCGCCTCGTTCATCGAGATCGGCGAAAACGTAGAAATCGACACACGGACTGGCGAGTTCCGCCGTCGCGCTTCAGCAAGCTGACCACCCATTCTCCATCTCTCCGGGGGGGGGCAGATCACCATCCGAAACCGCAGCGATTTGCCTGCGGTTTTTTATTTACAACCGTTTTGCCTCGGCTTGCCCCGATGATATGACACCCCGAATAAATTCTTCACGACCGGTTACACTGCAAGCCTCGGTTTGCAACAAGACGAGCCATGTCCACACCATCTCCTGATCTGATCAATGAGCTTACCCCCGGTTTCCTGCTGATGCAGGGCAACCGGCTGGAACTGTTGCAGCAGGTACTGATCGACTGGCTCAAAAGGCATCCGCTGGCCCCGCTGGAGAACGAAACCTTTCTGGTGCAGAGCAATGGCATGGCTCAATGGCTGCGCCTCGGCCTGGCCCGCCCGCGTGCGGCCCAGGGTGGCGGATTGGGCATAGCCACGGGTATGGACATGATTCTTCCTGCCCGCTTGCAGTGGCAATGCTATCGAGCGGTACTGGGTGCCGACCATGTCCCGGCAGAGGCGCCGCTGGATAAGGACAAGCTGGTATGGCGCCTGATGCGATTGCTCCCGAGCCTCATCTATACGCCCTCCTTCCTGCCCTTGCGCCACTACCTGGTCACCGATCAGCGGCCCGACGACCGTCGCCTGTATCAATTGGCACTGCGCGTTGCCGATCAGTTCGACCAGTATCAGGTGTACCGTGCGGATTGGCTGCGCCACTGGCAGGAAGGCCATGATGACCTCCCCGCGCACGAAACGCGCCTGCCGGACGAACAACGCTGGCAGCCGCCGCTGTGGCGCGCTTTGCTGGAGGACATTCGCGAACAACAGGACGCCCGAGGCGGCATCGAAATCGCGGCAGGACGCGCAGACCTGCACACCGCCTTCCGAAAAGCCGCATCGGAACAAAAGGCGCGCCCGGAGGGTCTGCCCCGGCGGATTGTCGTGTTTGGCCTGTCGTCGATTGCGCCACAGGTTCTGGACGTTCTTGCGGTCGCATCGCGCTGGTCACAGGTGATTGTCTGCTTCCTGAATCCCTGTGAATATTATTGGGGCGACATCATCGACGGACACCAGTTGTTCGCACAACGCTATCAAGGCCGAAGACCCTACAAACCCACACTAGACGGAACCACGCATGCACACCCCTTGCTGGCCGCCTGGGGGCGACAGGGGCGCGATCTGATGCGCCTTTTGGATCAATTCGAGGAAAATGCCGAGCTCGCCGCCAACCCGTTGACACTCACGCCCTTCGAATCACCGGTTGGTGGCTCGGCAAAATCCTCACTACTGACGCTCATTCAGGATGACATCCTCAAGCTACGCACCCCGGATGAACTCCGCGCGCTGAATCGTCGCCTGGAACCTGGTCAGGATCACTCACTGCGCTTCCACATCGCGCACAGCCCATTGCGTGAAGTCGAGATTCTGCACGACCAGTTACTCGCTGCGTTCGAAGCCGATACGTCGCTCAAGCCGACAGACATCATCGTGATGGTGCCGGACATGAGCCTGTATGCTCCGGCCATTTCCGCCATTTTCGGGCGCTTCGGCCGAGAAGATCCGCAACACATACCCTTTGGCATTGCCGATCAGGCGGCTTCGGGTCAGGTCGCGCTGATCAATGCACTCGAACAGATACTGAACCTGCCGACGTCACGCTTACTTCGAAGCGAACTGCTCGATCTACTGGGCAGCCCTCTGCTGCTTGCCCGATTCGGAATTGCAGAAACGGATTTACCCACCCTGCATGACTGGATCGATTCGGCAAGTATTCGCTGGGGCCTGAATGCCCGGCATCGTGAGGCATTTGGCGTGCCACCGGGCATGGAGCAGAACACTTGGGCATTCGGACTGAATCGGCTCCTGCTCGGCTATTTGAGTGGTGACGAAAACGCGATCTGGGAAGGAATAGAACCCCACCCCGTCATGGATGGCATCGGCGCGGAGCTGGTCGGCAAACTGGCACAATTGGTCGAGCAACTCGACAAGTACACCCACCGCTTGACCGAAAAATCCACGCCAACAGAATGGGTTGTGTGCTTACGCCGACTGATGGCCGATTTTTTCTCTATCTCTGATACCCAAAATCATCTGGATTCACCCGAAATCCAGATTGAAATGGATACGCTGGCGCGCCTGCACAATGAGCTCGACCTATGGCTGGCCGACTGCACCGCGGCTGAATTCGAAAATGCAATCGACATCGAAACCGTTCGGCATGCGTGGCTCAATCGCCTTGAGCCACACCGCCTGCATCAACGGTTCATTGTCGGCGGCGTCAATTTCGCCACCCTGATGCCGATGCGCGCCATTCCCTATCGGCACATCTACCTTCTGGGCATGGACGACGCGAACTACCCACGGCGCCAAACACCCAACGATTTCGATCTTATGAACGGCCGCTACCGCCCGGGCGATCGCGCACGGCGCGAGGATGACCGCTACCTATTCCTCGAAGCCTTGCTGGCCGCAAGGGAACGGTTATCCATCAGCTGGGTCGGTCGCAACATCAATAACAACAAAATTCGCCCGGCTTCCGTGCTCGTCAGCCAGCTGCGCGACTACCTCGATCAATTCTGGGCAGTGCCAGAGCCCCGTTCCTGCAGCGAGATTCAGACCACAGAGCACCCACTGCACCCCTTCAGCCGCCGTTATTTTTCGGCAGACAACCCGGATCTGTTCACCTATGCCAATGACTGGCGAGCCGTGCACGACAGCGCTCAAGGCACTCAAAATACCGGGCTACCAATCTGGCTGCCCGAAGCCCCCCTTACCCTGAGTGCATTAAGCGATTTTCTGCGTACGCCTGCGCAAACCTTGCTCACAAACCGGTTTGGCGTCTATCTAAGACCCACCGCGACCGAACTGGAAGATCACGAACCCTTCGAATTGGATGGCCTGCAACGCTGGCAACTCAAAAAAGAGATCAACGACCGCGTGCGTCACCAACTCGCCACACAAGCGCACGCAACAAGCCAAATGACGACGCCCACGATCGAACAAATCAGCGCGCTCATCTCGAAGCAATATCATCAGGCGCGACTCAGTGGACGGTTGCCCATTGTCAGCCCCGCATTCGAGCACAGCGAACTGTTGCCGTTGATCGACCAATGGCAATGCTGGCTTCAATTAAACCTGCGATTCCATCAAACCGTACCCACACCAGCAGTGCAGCGCATCCAAAGCGATTGTGGTATCCGGCTCGAAGCATCGGTTGTCGACGTGTTCTCATCAGAATCATCGATCCAGAAAGACACCAAAGCGCGACTTATTTTCATCGAAGGTGCGCTCCACAAGGGAGAGGATATCCAGTGGCACAAATGCGTTGCCCAGTGGCCGGCACATCTGCTCGCCCAGCTCACGCATGGATCGGTCGAAACCTATCTCATCGGCGAAACGGGCACCTTGTGCTTCACACCCATCGAAACTGAAACGGCAAAACAACATCTGCTGACCCTGCTCGACGCATGGTTTGACGCCGTGCAGGCCCCCTACCCGCTGGTCTGCAAAACCGCGTTCTGCTTGCTGGCACAAGAAATGACTCTGGAAAATACAGACTCCGCGCACAAAAAAGCCAGAGAATGCTACGAAGGCAATATGAAGGTTTCAGGAGAAGTCACGAACAGCCCGGCACTCGCCCGTATCTGGCCAGACTTCCCGACACTCATGAACGGCCACAGCTTTTCCAAAGCCCAATTCACCGAATTGAGCCAGATTATCTACGCGCCCATCAAACAAGCCATCGAAGCCCGTTAAGGGCCTCTGCACAACATTCAATCCAAGCGGGCACAAAAAAGCCACCTTAAAAGGTGGCTCTTCTCAAACCTCAGTCCGTCAATCGACGAAACAGATGACTTATTTGCCGTAAACCAGATCAGCGCGGCGGTTTTTCGCCCAGGCCGCTTCGTTATTGCCTTCAACAGCCGGACGCTCTTCGCCGTAGCTAACTACATCAACCTGAGCAGGAGCAACACCATCGGCCAGCAGGATGTCACGCACCGCTACAGCACGCTTCTCACCCAGCGCGATGTTGTATTCACGGCTGCCGCGGTTGTCAGTATTGCCTTCAACCAGCACATGACGCTGCGTATTTTCCTTCAGGAAATCGGCGTTCTGCTGCAGCATCGGACGATAGGACGGATCAACATTGTACTTATCGAAACCGAAGTACACCGTTGCCGCCGCACCCTTGGGCGCGTTTGCATACAGCACGGATTCGTCCATTCCCGAACCGTTCACCCCTGAAGTTTCGGCACCCGCTGCTGCACCAGCTTGACCCGCACCAGCCGGCTTAGTCGGTGTGGAACTGCACGCTGACAAAGATAATGCCAAAACACCCATAGAAACAGCCACTAAAGCACGCATGAGAAACACCTCGATCAAAACATCAAAAAAACCACGTGATCAATAACGATAAAGTCACCTGATCAATCTACCATAAAGTATTTTTTTGCTCTTAGGAGATTGATCATGGCCAGTATCCCAAAAACAACACCCATGTTCAGATCTAATATACGCGATCTGAATACATTGAGTCTAACCCCGAAGCAGAAAAAAATTGACATCCAGTCGACATTTATACAGAATTCGCACCCTTCGCGGAGGGTTGGCAGAGCGGTTGAATGCACCGGTCTTGAAAACCGGCAAGGGTTTATCCCCTTCCAGGGTTCGAATCCCTGATCCTCCGCCATTATTCAGTAGCAAACGCTTGATTCTAAAGCGAATTGCAAACAAACCAGATGATTATGCCCACACTTTGGTGTTTGGTAGGAAAGTGCGGTTACATGACGGTTTGGATTCTTCTGATTTTCATCGACGACAAAACATCCCAGATGAGAGTTAGCCCCTTGGTGGGTTGACATGTTATTTAATCGGAAAAATCCTGAGCATCTAGACCGATGCTCGATCGATCGGATGTTTGTCATGGGCGCAGTTCGTACATAGTGAACAGGTAAGGACTATCCAAGCACTGCCTAGGGCCATGCCAGTCGCTACATCGGCCCTATCGTTAGTCGCATACATTCGCATTGACCTTGCCCCCGACTAACGTATCCCATCGCTGTCGTCATCATGGGCTGACCTTTTTAGTCTGATCAGCCTGACAGCGTTCTTCGAATTGCACTGGGCTCAAGTAGTTCAAGGTCGAATGCAATCGAGATTGATTGTTGTACCAAAGCAGCC
>NCKC01000144.1 GCA_002282715.1 Halothiobacillus sp. 15-55-196
GTGCCCGTCATCACGGCCATGAACTATTAGGGAGGAAGGGATGGACTTAGCTCAACTTTACGAGCAATGCGCCCCCAATGTGGCGCCGCAAACACTGGCCGCTATCGTGCGGGTTGAGTCCGGTGGTAATCCGTGGCGGATCGGCATCAATGGCGATTATGTTTTGCCACGCCAGCCCGTGAATCAGGCCGAGGCCATCAGCAAAGCAAACCGGCTGATCAATATGGGGTACAACATCGACATGGGCTTGATGCAGGTCAATATAAAGAACCTGAACGCGCTTAAACTGAGTGTCGAACAGGTGTTTGACCCCTGCATCAACATCAAAGCCGGAGCGCGAATATTACAGAACTTCTATCTGAAATCAGCCAAGGATATTGGCCAGGGCCAACACGCACTTCGCCGCGCTATTTCTGCATACAACACCGGGAATTTCATCAATGGTTTCACGAACGGCTATGTCGCCAAGGTCACCAAGGAGCGGCCTGTTCATGCTCAATCTGATGAGCTGGTTTCAGCCATGTTGGCCAAGACTGTGGTGGTTTGGTCACCACTGAATGGAAATGAGTATTGAACGAATTTTGAACACGGCGATTGAAAGATTCACCCACTCAGACCCACGCTCGCAGTGCTTGCTTGCCGATGGCAGAACCTGATCAACGCAGCGCGTTCAGCACTTTTTCGGCTTCCGGCCAGGGCAGCCGTCGCTTGCCAGACTTCATTCGGTCAAGTGCCTTGAAGGCGTCGTCGACTGACAGCAGCTGGTTCTCGATCAGCCCGATGGTGCCCATGACGTTGACCTGCTCCTTGTTGGCAACAATCCGCAAATTGGCGTCACCCGTAAGTAGGGTGCAGGCCTCTTGCTTCGAAAGCGCCAATGCCAAGTAGTCGTTGTGACTGGGCTTGGGGCCGTTTTTCGCGGGAAGCAGATGGTTGTGCTGGCCTGGCAACTGCTGGGCATACGCCACGAAGTCGCCGCTGACCTCCATGACCTGCAAGCCCATCTCTTCAAGGCCAGGGCTGCCCGGTTCAATTTCTTCGTAGTACAGCAGATCAGGGATGCCGAACTGCATTGGAAGCTGGAAGAGTGTCGCCATCAACGCTCCCGCTTCCATATCGATCAAGATGTTCGCATCACTGATGAGCAACCGCATCCGATGACTCCAGCTGGCGTTCTTTGTGGAAGCGCATC
>NCKC01000056.1 GCA_002282715.1 Halothiobacillus sp. 15-55-196
ATGCGACGAAGCAGTGCATTTTATTGCAGTTGATGCGCGCTCAATCCAGCGGAGGTAGCTCACCGTCATGCGTGGCGCTGGATTTCATGGTGTTCTTTGAGGAGGCCTGCGCGGCAGAGGCTCGGAGTTCATCTTTTCCTGCGCCAAAGTTCATCCGCCATTCCAGATTGGCGCGGCTATCGGCTGCTTTTAATGCTTCTTCGCGATCGATACTACCGGCCTTCCATAGCGCATGGAGAGACATGTCGAAAGTTTGCGAGCCTTCCAGTTCGTTTTTCTCCATGGCCTCTTTCATCTCGTCGATCTCGCCTCGTTTGATCAGATCGGCGATGAATGGTGTATTGATCATGATTTCAACGGCCGGCACACGCATGCCTTGGCTGCCGATGACGAGGCGCTGGGAAATGATGGCGCGCAGATTCAAGGAGAGATCCATCAATAACTGATCTCTCGATTCCGGAGGGAAGAATCGAATGACTCTGTCCAGCGCCTGATGAGCATTCGTTGCATGGAGTGTCGAGACGCATAAATGACCGGTATCGGCATAGGCGAGGGCGTGTTCCATGGTGGCCTTGTCACGCACCTCGCCGATCATGATGACATCTGGTGCCTCTCGCAGTGCTTCTTTCAGAGCGGCGGCGTAGCTGTGCGTATCGACACCGACTTCGCGTTGGTTGACGACAGAATTCCGGTGTTTGAAGGCGTATTCCATCGGGTCTTCAATGGTCAGGATGTGTCCGGGCCGCGCTTCTGCCCGGTAATCGATCATGGCGGCGAGCGTGGTTGATTTGCCTGAGCCGGTGGCGCCTACCACCAGGATCAACCCGCGGCGTTCTTCAACCAACTTTTCGATGACTTGTGGAAGATTGAGGTCGGCAATACGCGGGATATCGCTTTTGATAAAGCGAATCACCATCGACCATTCGCCCCGCTGCATGAAGATGTTGACGCGGAATCGGCCGAGTGACGGTCGGCTTAATGCCAGGTTGAGTTCCAGATCGCGATAGAACGCATCGATTTGCTCGGGGGAGAGGATGGATTTTGCATAACCCTCGACTTGCCCCGGCTTGAGCCGCTCCTTGCCGATGAATCTCAATTCGCCCTGTATTTTGACCGCAGGCAACGCACCGGTACTGAAATACAAGTCCGATCCTTCCTTTTCAGCCAGCAGCTTCAGAAAGGGGTCGAGAGCGGATTCGTTCATTTTTGCTTCCTTACAAAATCGTCGAGCTGGATGGCGATACTATGGTTTGCTATTTGATCATTCTGGCGCGTGGGCCAGGCGATGGTTATTTGGAACGGGAATCAATCATCACTTTCAACGCGCAATTGATCGTTCCCATCCTCGAAGTCCTTCGGTAGACCGCGACGACTGTGCAATTTGATATTGAGGCGGAGGTCGTTTTGGGAATCCGCGTTGCGAAGGGCTTCCTGGAAAGAAACCAGGCCTTCGTCATACAGATCCAGCAATGCTTGGTCGAAAGTTTGCATGCCGTGTTCGCGGGAGCGTTTCATCACTTCCTTGATTTCGTGCACGTCGCCCTTGAAGATCAGGTCGCCGATCAATGGTGTGTTGATCAACACTTCGACCGCTGGAACGCGGCCGTTGCCGTCTTCCTTGCGAAGCAGACGCTGGGAAACAACAGATTTCAGGTTCAGGGAAAGGTCCATCAGCAGTTGATGGCGGCGTTCTTCCGGGAAGAAGTTGATGATGCGATCCAGTGCCTGGTTGGTGTTGTTGGCGTGCAGCGTAGCCAGGCAAAGATGCCCGGTTTCGGCGAAGGCAATGGCATGATCCATCGTGTCGCGATCCCTGATTTCGCCAATCAGGATGACATCAGGTGCCTGTCGAAGGGTGTTTTTCAAAGCCGATTCGAACGTATCGGTGTCCACGCCCACTTCACGCTGGGTCACAAGGCATCCTTTGTGGCGGTGCACGTATTCAATCGGGTCTTCGATGGTGACAATATGACCAGCCGAGTTTTCGTTGCGGTAATCGAGCATGGCCGCCAACGATGTTGATTTCCCCGAGCTGGTCGCGCCAACGAAAATCACCAAACCACGTTTGGTCATGGAAATGGTCTCGAGGATTTTTGGTAGTAACAATTCGGAGAATTTGGGCACATCGGAGCGAATCATCCGCAGCACCATCCCCACACTGCCGCGCTGCATGAATGCGTTGACACGGAATCGAGCCACACCCGGCAGAGAAATCGCGAAATTGGCTTCGCGCGTTTCTTCAAACGAGGCGATCTGCTTGTCGGTCATGATTGAGCGAACCAACATCTGCGTGTGATTGGTCGACAGGCTGGTTTCGGTCAGGTGGGTGATCTCGCCGTTGATTTTTGCACTCGGTGGGGCGCCTACCGTTACGAATAGGTCGGAAGCGTCGAGCTCCACTGCTTTGCGGAGTAAACCCTGAACGTAATTAGCTGCTTGCTGGCGATCCATGAATGCGCGTTCCTTGGTGAGTGGATATAACGTCTGTTATCTTCGAGAAGGAGTTACATGAAGTCCGTTTTGTTTTGCGCTCTGGCGCGGGCATCGTCTTTAGCAATAAGCCCGCGTTTGACGAGCTGCTGCAAATTCTGATCGAGTGTCTGCATGCCTTGTGTTTGGCCGGTTTGAATGGCCGAGTACATTTGTGCGATTTTGTTCTCACGAATCAAATTACGAATCGCCGGGCTGCCCAGCATAATTTCGTGCGCAGCAATTCGCCCACCACCGATTTTCTTGAGCAGTGTTTGGGAGATGACGGCCCGAAGTGACTCTGACAGCATCGAACGAACCATATCTTTCTCCGCAGCGGGGAACACATCCACCACGCGGTCGATGGTTTTGGCTGCAGAGCTTGTGTGCAGAGTCGCGAACACCAGGTGACCGGTTTCCGCTGCGGTGAGCGCCAGACGGATGGTTTCCAGGTCGCGCAACTCGCCGACCAGAATCACATCGGGATCTTCGCGCAAGGCCGAGCGGAGCGCCGCATTGAAACTGTGGGTATCGCGATGCACTTCACGTTGGTTGATCAGGCATTTTTTACTGTTGTGAACGAATTCGATCGGGTCCTCGATCGTTAAAATGTGGTCGTTACGATTATCGTTGATGTAATCGATCATCGCGGCCAGAGTCGTTGATTTACCGGAACCCGTCGGGCCGGTGACCAGCACGATACCGCGCGGAAACAGGCAAAGATCCTTGAACACACTTGGCGTGGCCAATTGCTCCAGAGACAGGATTTCACTGGGAATGGTGCGAAATACCGCAGCCGCTCCACGGTTCTGGTTGAATGCGTTGACCCGGAAGCGCGCCACTCCGGGAAGTTCGAACGAAAAATCCACTTCGAGATTATCTTCGTATTCCTTGCGCTGCTTGTCGTTCATGATGTCGTACACCATGGCGTGCACGTCTTTGTGCTCCATAACGGGCACGTTGACTTTGCGGACATCGCCGTCAATACGCACGCGAGGCTGCTCACCGGCAGACAGATGAAGATCTGACGCGCCGTTTTTTACTGAGAAGGTAAGAAGGGAATCAATGCCGCGTTGTTCTGCCATGATCGAAGGTCCTTGTGTGCTAATCCTTAAAACAATCCCCCAACAGGATGCTATCGGGGGCTAAGCTCAGTCTACTTGAGATTTGGTCAGGCCATTTGGTCTCGCCAAGGTGGACTGTACCTGAACTTTCTCGCGTTTGTCTGCATGGGGCGAGGGATTCTGTTTCCTGCTGCAAAGGTAACAGGTTCGTCGCATTTTTTGATGCGCGAACCAGCGTGATGCAAAATGCCCGGAACATGTGAAAGATCAAGCTCCCTGTGCAATATGTAACAAACGAGATCACAAAATAAATCGAACCGTCGCGGGGTGCAACTTGAATTCACTACAGGAGCGTTTCTCCAGTATTAAAAACCGCATCGAACGTGCAGCACATGCCGTGGGAAGACCCGATGGCTCTGTGGTCTTGATCGCTGTCAGCAAGCGACAAATGGTTGAAACCATGGCACAACTGGCCAGCCTTGGGCAGCGCGATTTCGGCGAAAGCTATCTTCAGGAGGCTTTGGACAAGCAGTCGGCTCTGGCTGATCAGAAGGTTGGAGCATCGCTAGTCTGGCATTTTATCGGGCCGATCCAGTCCAATAAGACACGAGGCATCGCGGAGCATTTTTCTTGGGTTCATAGTGTGGATCGACCGAAAATTGCGCAGCGTTTAAACGACCAGCGCCCGATCGAATTGCCACCGCTGAAAGTCCTGATCGAAGTCAATATCGATGGCGAAACCAGCAAGTCGGGCGTACTGCCCGAGCAGTTGCCTGAGATGGTAGACATCTTTCAAAATCTCCCTCGCTTGAAGCTGATGGGGTTGATGGCGATTCCCGCGCCGGGATCTTCTGACGGATTTCGCCGCCTGGCCGCACTCAATGCCCGCCTCGAATCACCGCTTCCGGTTCTGTCCATGGGGATGAGTGACGATTTTGAGGCGGCCATTGCGGCAGGTAGCACGCATGTTCGCGTGGGTTCGGCCTTGTTCGGTCCTCGCCAGTAGGCGGGCGAAACATGGTATTTTGAGTCAGGATTGAATCTGCCCTTGCTTGGTGTTTCAGAGTGCGTTTTTTGGTGTGAAGGGTTTTCGAGAGGTATTTATGCAGGCAGCACGAATTGCGTTTATTGGGGGCGGCAACATGGCTGCTGCGTTAATAGAGGGCTTGAGAAAAAATCAGGCAGATGATGCAATCCATGCCCCGACTCTTGTGGTGTCCGATCCGTCCGAGACGCGTCGTGAACTGCTGACTTCCCTCTACGGTGTGCTCAGTTCAGTCGAGAACATCACCGCAGTTGATTCGGCCGATCTGATTGTGCTCGCGGTCAAACCCAACCAGATTCATGCCATTGCCCAGGAAATAGCCACTGTTTTGCAGCCGCACCAGCTGGTCGTTTCCATTGCGGCGGGAATCACCATCGATGCATTGCAGCGATGGCTGGGTGGGCACGCGGCCGTCGTTCGAGCCATGCCGAACACACCCGCGATGGTCGGCTGTGGTGCGACAGGGCTCTATGCCTCGCCCATGTTGACGCCGGATCAGCGTAATCTTGCCGAGTCGCTGATGCGGGCGGTTGGTTTGGTTCAGTGGGTCGAGCGCGAGGCCGATATCGATGCCGTAACCGCGCTGTCGGGCAGTGGCCCGGCCTATATTTTCCTTGTGATGGAAGCGATGCAGGCGGCGGCAGAGGACTTGGGGCTGCCGGCTGAAACGGCCCGATTGCTCACTTTGGAAACAGTATATGGTGCGGCGCGCCTGGCCATGTCTGCCGATGAATCGCCTGCACAATTGCGTGCACGCGTGACATCGCCGAACGGCACAACCGAGCGCGGTATTGCAGCGCTGGAGCAGGCCGGGTTAAGAGATGCGTTTGCACAGGCTTTGTCGGCCGCGCATCAGCGGAGTATTGAATTGGGGCGCGAATTGAGCGCCGGAGAGGTTAGGGCATGAGCGGCAGTTTCGGTGATCCGATGATGTTCCTGGTTCGGACTTTGTTCGAACTGGTGATTTTCGTGGTGATGGTGCGTTATTTCCTCCAACTGTTCCACGCCAATTTTTTCAATCCGATTACACAATCGCTGGTCAAGCTGACCAATCCGGTTCTCAACCCTTTGCGGAACATCTTGCCCAAGAGCCGTCGCCACGATTTCGCGTCGTTACTGGTCACGCTGGTGTTGATTGTGTTGATGGTCTGGGTGTTGGGCATGATGAGCGTTGGCCGCGTTTCGGCTGCGGCTTTGATTTTCAACTCGCTGTACTTTGTCTTTCTGCTGGTGACTGATCTCTTCTTCTGGACGATACTGATGCGCGCAATCGCTTCGTGGATCGGGAATAGTCGTTCGCCGGGCATCGCCTTGCTGGAAGATCTGACCGATCCGATCCTGCAACCGGTACAAAAAATCCTGCCCCCTTTGGGTGGAATCGATCTGAGTCCGCTGGCGGTGCTGATCGCTATTCAGGTGCTGCAGATTTTTGTGGGTAATTTATTGATGGGATAACCGCAGCCTGTGTGGTGGATGTCCTGTTCTTACGTGATTTAAGGTGTCGGCATTGAGTGATGCATCTGAGAAATTAACGCAATCCGGTTTGAGCCGGTCCGTTGGGATCGTCGAACCGAAGACGGCCCGATTTTCCGAGCCGCTGGCCTTGGATTGCGGTCGTTCACTGCCCTCGTATGAGCTGGTTTACGAAACCTACGGTCAGCTAAATGCCGAGCGCAGCAATGCGGTGCTGATCTGCCATGCCTTGTCGGGTGATCATCACGCGGCGGGTTTCCACGCAGAAACCGATCGCAAGCCGGGGTGGTGGGATTCGGCTATCGGCCCCGGGAAACCGATCGATACGGATCGGTTTTTTGTGGTGTGTCTGAACAATTTGGGCGGATGCAAGGGATCGACCGGGCCGTTGAGCATCGATCCGGTCAGTGGCAAGCCTTATGGCCCGGATTTTCCGATTGTGACCGTCAAAGACTGGGTGCATTCGCAATACCGGCTCATGCAGTATCTGGGGTTGTCCGGCTGGGCGGCGGTGATCGGTGGTAGTTTGGGTGGCATGCAGGTGCTGCAGTGGTCGATTACTTATCCAGATGCGCTTGCGCACGCAATCGTGATTGCCGCCGCGCCGCGTCTGTCGGCGCAAAATATCGCGTTCAACGAAGTGGCGCGTCAGGCCATCATCACCGATCCCGAGTTCTACGGCGGGCGTTACGCAGAACACAACACACTGCCGCGCCGGGGGCTGATGCTTGCCCGGATGCTGGGACACATTACGTACTTGTCCGACGACGCGATGCGAGCCAAGTTTGGGCGTGAGTTGCGTTCGGGTAAGGTGCAGTATGGTTTTGATGTCGAGTTTCAGGTTGAGAGCTATCTGCGCTATCAGGGCACGAGTTTCGTTGACCGTTTCGACGCCAATACCTATTTGTTGATGACCAAGGCGCTGGATTATTTCGATCCAGCACAGGCCAGTAATGATGATCTGGTTGCCGCGCTGGCCGAAGTTAAGGCCCATTTTCTCGTGGTGTCATTTACATCGGACTGGCGTTTCTCGCCCGAACGATCCCGGGAAATCGTGCGTGCCCTGCTGGCCTCAGGTAAACAAGTCTCCTATGCAGAGATCGAGTCGAATCACGGCCATGACGCCTTCCTGATGACGATTCCCTACTATCACCGTGTACTGGCGGGTTATATGGCCAATATCGATTTGGCCTCTACGCCACGCGGCGCTTCGAGCCCGGTATGCAGCACGGAGGGTGCCGTATGATTCGTCCGGATTGGCACATTGTGGGACAGTGGATCACACCCAAGAGCCGGGTACTTGATCTGGGGTGCGGTGACGGGGCCCTGTTGTCTCATCTGATTGAACGGCGGCAGGTTTCCGCCGTTGGGCTTGAGCTTGATGACGATAAGGTCGCGTCCGGAATCGAGCGCGGGTTGAACATTATTCAGGAAGATCTCGATAGCGGTATCAGTGACTGGTTCGCGCCCATGTCCTTCGATTTCGTGATCGTGAGCCAGACTATTCAGGCCATGCGTCATCCCGAGCGCCTGCTGGCCGACATGCTCACCATCGCCCGCGAGGGCATCGTCACCTTCCCGAACATGGGATACTGGCGCAACCGGGTCCAACTCGGTCTGCTCGGGCATATGCCAATCAACCGCGCGTTGCCGAATCCCTGGTACAACACCCCGAACATCCATCTTTGCACCCTGAGCGATTTTGAATCCCTCTGCCATGAGCTAGGGATTCAAATACTCGACCGTGCCGTCGTGGATAGCGCCCACCGCGAATCGACCTTGCTGCGCGCGCTCCCCAACTGGTTCGGTGAGCACGCCATTTACCGCATCCAGCGTAAAGCCTGAGTGCCTGATTGCTCAGGCGGCGGCAATAAGCCCTTCAAAGCCGCTGCTGCAAAGATCGTTCAATCGCGTAAAAAATATTCGCCACAGGCCGGGCGCGATAAAAAACCGTTGGGTGATGCACTCAAGCCATACGCGCCGGATTGCAGTACGCCGATCACATCGCCGACGGCCAGTTCCGGCAGTTCCTGATTCTGACCGAGCACATCCAGCGGGGTGCACAAGGGGCCGGCGAGATCGACTTTATGGGTGCAGGGCGCGTTAAGCTGGTCGATGGCCACAATCGGCCAGTTGCGGCGTAAAATCTGCCCCAGATTGCCCGAAAGGGCGAGGTGGTGGTGCATGCCGCCGTCGCAGAGCAGATAGGTTTTGCCGCGGGATGTTTTTTTATCGACGATACGCGTGAGGTAGATGCCCGCGCTGGCCACCAGATACCGTCCCAGTTCCAGATTCAGCCGCACGCCGGGCCATCGTTCTTGCGCGGTGGCGCTGATCTCGTGCAGTACCGATTGCAGCGCGGCCAAACCCAGCGGCTTATCCTGCGGATGATAAACCACACCGAATCCGCCGCCGAGATTCAGATGCCGTGGCGTGAAATCGCAGTCCTGACTCAATTCGATCATCAAATCCAGCGCTGCACGCAAACCCGCGTCGAGTGCTGTCGCATCGCGGTTTTGCGATCCGGTGTAGAGATGAAAGCCCG
>NCKC01000057.1 GCA_002282715.1 Halothiobacillus sp. 15-55-196
TCGTGTGCGCCGACACTGCGAATCCAATCACCCACCGGAACGGTGAATCCTTTCTTGCGGGCAGTGGCCGCGGGATTGATTGATGCGGCCGATTGCTTCGCCAACCACTGGCGCAACAGTTGTTTACCGAGCCGCCCCTGACGGCGCAAATGCTTAGGCAACGATAAGCCAAACAGCACCATTCGGTGATCTAGAAACGGCACGCGCCCTTCGACACCATAGGCCATCAACATCCGGTCGAGCTTGGTCAACAAATCCTCGACCAACCACCCTTGCATGTCGAGCAACTGCATCCGCGTCATCAGATCCAGTCCACTGCTCTGCTGCCAGTATTCGGCCTGGGTATCCCGCCAGATGTCATCCTGCCGCCAGAATTCGGAGGTCAACAGAACACGTGGCGTTCGGTCGAGTCGTCCACGCGTGCGAAAACCGCCGCTACCCGGCTTCAACAACGCGCGCAACCAGCGCTGGACCGGCACCGGTCGATACCGACCATAACCGGCAAACACCTCGTCGCCGCCTTCGCCCGAAAACACCACCTTGTGTGATCGACTCGCCGCCTGCGCCAATTCCAGTGTGGGCAGGCAAGCCGCATCGCCCATCAGATCGTCACCCGCCCACAAGGCCATGACCTGACGATTAAACAATCGCTCAGGGCGAAGCGCAATCGTGCTGAGCGGTATATGCAACCGCTCTGCCAATTGCTGGGCAGCGGCGCGTTCATCGTGCACCGAATGGGTGTTGAAACCGACCGTCCAGGCATGCGCGTCAGGAGCTCCGGCTTGCTGATAGGCCAAAATGGATGAATCGATTCCGCCGGAGAGGAACAGGCCAATCGGTACATCCGCGTGGCGGTGCTCCGACATGGACGCATGCAGTAATTCGTCGAATTGGGTCAGGGCATCCGTCTGCATCCAATCGGTTTCACGCGCAGAGCGCGCCTCATCGGTCAGCGACCACCAAACCGATGTGCGAATCTGCCCGTCGGCAGCGAGATCGATCCGCTCGCCCGGCATGAGTCGCTCGATGCCGTGGATGGCTGTTTCTCTGCCGATCACGAAATTCTGCTGCAGGAAAGCCATAGCCGCGGCAGGATTCATGGTTGCCTGAGCCGAGACCAGCGGCCAAAGACCCTTGATTTCCGAGGCAAACGCAAGCCCGTGGGGCACGCGACAAATATACAAGGGTTTGATGCCCATGCGATCCCGAGCGAGCACCAGCCTACGCTGGTCACGATCAAACACGGCTAGCGCGAACATGCCGCGCAACTTCGGCAAGAAACCCGCCGTGTCCTGCTCTGCCAATATGGGAATGACTGCACAATCGGAATGCGAGGTGGGCGTGATGGATCGCGCGGCCAGATCACGAAAGATATCCGGGGCATTGTAAATTTCACCGTTGGCAACGGTGACGGACCGACCCGATGGGCTGAACAATGGCTGAGCGCCACCGGCCAGATCCACAATGGACAGCCGCGTGTGCACGAACCCCAGATCGTGATCGATAAATTGCCCCGCGCCATCAGGGCCGCGGTGTGCCAAGCGCTGGGACATCTGATCCAGAATGCTGGAATCAATCGCGTGACCGGGTGTGTAGATGCCTGCAATACCGCACATGGATCAAACCCAGGTTGTCATAAGCTGACGATAGAGGGCTGCGTACTGCGCGACCACCGCATCCTGGCTGTGATGCCGCAACAGTTCGGCTGCACCGGCACGTCCGAATGCCACCAACTGAGTGCACGGCAGATTCAACAAGGACGCTATCGCCGCCGCCATGGCTTCGGGTTCGTCGATGGGGGTCAATACGCCATTTTCATCGGGCGTGATTAATTCCAATGCGCCATCGGACATTGTTGAAAGCACGGGCAAACCGTGCCCCCATGCCTCCAGAATCACATTCCCCAGGGGCTCATGGCGAGAAGGGCAGACGAACAGATCGGCCAGCGCAAACAAGGCGTCGGTCTGCTGCTGCCAACCCACACGATGAATCCGCGCCGCAACGGGGCTCTGGGAAATCTGTTTATCCAGTTGCTCGGCCAAGGGGCCATCGCCTGCAATCACCAGATGAGGCACGCCAGCGGTTGGTGGAAGTTGGGAGAAAGCCGCGATCAGCGTGTCAAAGCCTTTATTCGGATGCAGTCGGCCCAGTGCGAAGATCACCCGGTCATCGGCCCCAAGACCGAGTTTCTCACGCCACTGTTGCACTAATTCCGGCGCGACTTGGGGCGTCGGTTGCACGAAATTGCCGATAAAGTGAACCTTATCGGCAGGCACGCCTTGACGAATCAAAAAATCACAGATCCCTCGCGTGTTCCCGACCAGCGCATGGGCATGACGATATTGCGCGGGATCATAGAATCCGCCCAATCGCGCGACATGAGCCGGTCGCAGCTTCGGTTTGAGGTGAACCAGCCGGGTTGCCCGACCCATCCAGGTTTGCACGATGTCCGGCCGGTGCAATTTGATCGCCCGCGAGAGCGACCAGCGGGAGAACGGATCGAACACATTTCCCATCCGCGCCGTGATGCCCGAACCTTGCACGAGATCGGTCAATTCGCTGCCCTTGCGCGTGACGGCGAGGGACGGCACACCGGACTCGTTCAACGCCTTGTGCAGCCGCAGAAAAAAGTTTTCAGCCCCGCCCATGCGGGCAGAACCGATGATTTGCATTGTTCGGATCTCAGAATCACTCATTGTCGAGGGCTGGCTTGAAGGTCACGATACAGTGCCAGTGTCTGAGCCTGCATGGTGGCCAATGTGAAGGGACGCTCGGAGGGCACCTCGGGCGCGCCCTCTCGATACCAGCGTGACAAGGTGGCAACGGCCGCATCGATATCACCCAACGCGATGGCACCGGCGGGATACATGGTCGCGAGTTGTTCACCCACGCCGCCGTGGGCATAGCCAAGAACAGGGCGTCCGAGACTCAAGGCTTCCAGACTGACCCGTCCAAATGCTTCAGGCTCGGTCGACAGCGAGAGCACCACGTCACTGATCGCCATAATGTTTTTGAGGTCTGAACGCTGTCCGACCAGGGTCACGTCTTCGGCCAAATTCCGTCGCGAAATTTCCGCTTCGATTTCCTGCAAAAACGACAGCTTTCGCGGATGCGCGCCGCCTACGATCAATGCATGAACCGGGATACCTTCCGCCTTCAGGCGTGCAACAATTTGAAGAAGATCAAGCTGCCCCTTCCAACGCGTAATTCGCCCCGGCAAAGTGATGGTGCATTTCCCGACCGCTTGCGGGAACTCCGTCTGCCAACGCGTCAACCATGCCGACCCGGGTTGATATTCCGGCGAGAATGCAACCGGATCGACGCCACGATAGATGCGTGTGATTTTGTCGGGATCAACCCACGGGTAATGCCGCCGAATGTACGCAACAATCATGTCGGAGACCGCAATGATTCGTTCGCCTTTGAGCATGACTGCGCTATAGAAGTTTGGGGTGTACGGCCCGTGCACGGTGGTGATCAGACGCGGGCGGGTAGCCGGGTCGAGCTTTTTCCAGGCCAGATAACCCAACCAGGCCGGTAATCGCGAACGCAGGTGCACAATGTCCACCTGCTTTTCCCGCATCAAGCGCCGCAGAATTGGGATAAACCGCAGGCTGCTCAGCGATTTTTTGCCGATGGGCAGGGTGATATGCTCCGCACCCAGCGCCTCCAACTCAGCCACCATGCGCCCGCCACCCGACACCACGATGGCTTTGTGTCCTGCCGCCATGAGCGCGGCCGCAATTTCAATGGTGCCGCGCTCGACACCGCCGCTTTCAAGCGCGGGCAGCAATTGCATCACAATCAGCGACTCACGCTCGACGGGCCGATCAGCGGCCGGATCAACTGGCAATAGGGTCATAGATGGGACACAAATTAACGTTTAGGCGACAAGAGGATTATTATACCCGTCAATGTCTGCTCATAGTTTACTTATATCAAGGTCATGCGTATGCCCGATTCAACACTATTAGATGCCGTAAAAACCAGCCTGAAGCACTCATTCGAGTCCGCAAAACCCGAAGAGTCACCCTACCGGCACTGGCGCTTGCGTGCGTTGTTTCCACTGGAAACGGCCCGATCGATTGCCAAGCTCCCGTTCTCGCCGCCCGTCATCGATGATACGGGTGGGCGACGGGAAACCCACAACGAACTGCGTAAGTTTTTTGATCAGGATGCCATCGCGCGCTATCCCACCTGCTCTGCCATTGCACATGCACTGCAATCACCCGAAATGATACGTGTGATTGAGAAGTGCTGCGGCCTCGACCTGACCGGCACCAACCTCCGGATCGAATACGCGCTCGACACGCAAGGCTTCTGGCTGGAACCCCACACCGATCTGGGCGTGAAAAAATTCACCATGCTGGCGTACATGTCCGAAGATCCGGAACATGAAAGCTGGGGAACGGACATTTATCTGACCAAAGAATCGCCCGCCCAGCGCGTACTCGCCACGTTCAACACGGCCATGATCTTCGTCCCGTCAACCAATACGTGGCATGGGTTCGAACCAAGAAAAATCAATGGTATACGCCGGACCCTGATTATCAACTATGTCAGTCAGGAATGGCGTAACCGTCACGAGCTCGCCTTCCCGACCGAACCTGTCACCTCGGCATGAGCACGGAACCGCAGGAAACATCATCGCCCCCAAAAATCTGGCTACTGACGAATGATGCCGTCGGTTTGCGCAACCAGGCGGTTGGCTTGGCCGAGCACATCGGCTGGCCATTCGAGGTCAAGCTGGTCAATCTGACCAAGCCCTGGCGTTGGCTGCCCGGTCACTGGCTACCCAAAGCGCACACCCGCCTCACGCCGCAATCCTCTCCATTGAAGGCGCCCTGGCCGGACATCATCATATCCTGTGGGCGCCTGGGCGCCGCAGCCGCGCTGGGGGTCAAACGGGCCAGCCGCGGGCGGGTATTCACCGTGCATATCCAGAACCCGCAGATGCCGCATCATCTGGTGGACCTGATCGCACCGCCTCGTCATGACGGTTTGATCGGACCGAATGTCGTCAATACCCGTGGCGCACTGCACCATGTCACGCCTGAAAAAATCGAACAGGCCATCTCGCAGCAAACCGACATTCACCCTGAGTTGATCGAGATCAAACAACAACGACCGATTATTGGCGTTCTGATTGGCGGCAGTAATGCGACGGCCACCCTGACGCCCCAAAAAAGTCGAGCACTGATCGAAACACTGTTGAAGGTCGCAACTGAAGAAAATGCGCACTTGTGGATTACGGCATCGCGGCGCACAGGCATGGAAAATATCGCTGCCATGGAAGCGGCGCTTGCGGGCACAACACACTGGTTCTGGAACAACGAGGGGCCGAACCCCTATCACGCGATTCTCGGCATGGCCGATTATCTGATCGTGACCGGCGATTCGGTGTCGATGGTGTCGGAAGCCGCCTCAACCGGCAAACCAGTATATACGCTGGATTTCGATGGCTACTCGGGGCGACTTGTGGATTTTCATCGTATGCTCCGCGAAGAAGGCGTCACACGTCCATTTGAACGCGCACTGGAACACAAGCTGGAACACTGGAACTATGATCCCGTCAACGACACACCTCATGTTGCCCGATTGGTACGTGAACGGTTTCATCAGCACCGTCGCACCTGACGTTGAATTTCTAGCGACACACCAACCAGCAATCGGACGCGAAAAAAATCCCGCAAAGGCGGGGCAGTAAAAACCTGGTATTAAGTGGCACTTATTCATCCGATGCAGGGGGCGAGTCACGATTCACCAATCGCTTGATCACCAGATAAATACCCACGTGGAGCGCGATTGCGATCAGCACCACCACGACGATGATGGCAACCATCACCGGATTATTCTGCACCAAAGTCCACATGCGCTTTATCCGACTTAATCGATCAGCCGATAAAGCGTGCTGCAATAAATACAGCGCGCCTGATCTCCCGGCTTCTCCAGATGAATATAAACGCGAGGATGCGCATTCCAAAGCGTCTCATCTGCACGAGGACAAAATACGGGCAGATCCGACTGATGAACGGCTACCTCACGCGCAGCACTGGCCGTTTTGTATTGCTCAGGATGGGCTGCGGTATTCGGGTTCATGCACGCACCTCGGTAAAATCGAGCCAATTATCGAATTGGGCATCGAAGCGGCCATGCACCAGATCAAAATAGGCCGACTGCAAGCGTTCGGTAATCGGGCCACGTGAACCACTACCGATCGGCCTGTTATCGACTTCACGGATAGGCGTAACCTCAGCCGCTGTTCCGGTGAAAAATGCTTCATCGGCAATGTAGACTTCATCGCGGGTGATGCGCTTTTCAATCACTTCATAACCAAATCGTTTCGCCAAAGTGATGATGGTGCGTCGCGTGATACCGTCAAGAGCGGCCGTCAAATCTGGCGTGTACAAAATACCATCTCTGACGAGGAAGATATTCTCGCCGGAACCTTCGGCAACAAAGCCCTGCGTATCAAGCAGCATGGCTTCGTCATAGCCATCATGGGTCGCTTCGCGCAGCGCCATCATGGAATTCATGTAAGAACCGGTCGACTTGGCCTTGCACATCGTCACGTTGACATGGTGCCGAGAATAGCTTGATGTCTTGATCCGGATGCCCTTTTGAATGTTATCCGCGCCCAAATATGCGCCCCACTCCCAAGCGGCAACCGCTACATGGACTTTCAGGTTATCCGCCCGAAGCCCCATGCCCTCGGAGCCATAGAACACAATTGGACGCATATAGGCACTATCCAGCTTGTTCGAGCGAATGACTTCACGGTGTGCTTCGTTAATCACGCTTTCAGAATAAGGCATGGGCATACCAAGAATACGGGCTGAGTTCGTCAGGCGGCGCGTATGATCTTCCAACCGGAAGATGGATGTTCCGCGATCGGTCTTATAAGCTCGGACGCCCTCGAAACAACCCATACCATAATGAAGACTGTGCGTCAGCACATGTACCTGAGCAGAGCGCCAATCGATCAACTCACCATCAAACCATATAAAACCATCACGATCAGCCATCGACATGATTAAGCCTCTGAAAAATTGAAAAGCACCTACCCGCACGGGCAACCGAACATAAATCAACCCAGATAATCAATCCAGACAAAGACAGGTGCAGGGCGTTCTCTTGAGCACGCTATCGAGCGAAGATCGATCATCAGTGACGCTTTTTTCACCGATACCAGTAAGTCCGTGACTTGCCGTCATCCAAGAAAATGAAGGGTCTTGGCAGTAAAACGTACCTGCTCTAACTTTCTGAGCAAGACAATAATGATACACCAAGTTGCAAGTAGCCATAGGTGGAGAGCAGACCCAACCTTCAGGGCAGGGACACCCAAAGGAAATTACGCAATCAATTGGAATATCTTGAGGCATCCGCCGGTTTCATGCGGATATGCCCCTCGATAGCACTCAGGTATAGTGCCTTTCGAGAAGGATCAATGGGAAAGATAATCCCGCAGGATCACCCACCTCCGATAGCATGAACAATCTCGACACGGTCGCCTTCGCGAAGCAAGGTTGAATCCAGCCGATCTCGAAAGGCGATCTCACCATTGATCTCAACGGCGAGACGCTTGGACTGAAGCCCAAGTTCCGTCAGCAAATCATGAATGGTTAAGGGCTGATTGATGCCATGGGCAACACCATTCACAAAAATCGTCATCTGGGACTTGAGCGCAGTCATTTAACACCTGAAAAGCCGATCATTTCTTGGCAGCCGCGGGCTTCTGCTGGCCATCAACCACAAAATGATCCTTTAACTTAAGAAAACTCTTGTCACCGATCCCTTTCACATCCTTGAGCTCATCAACCGACTTGAATCCATGATGTGCCTCCCGGTAAGCCACGATCGCGGCCGAAAGCTTGGGGCCGATCCCTTTCACCTCATCTAGTTGAGCCTGCGTTGCAGTATTCAAATTGATCTTCTCAACCGCATAAGTCGGGGCATTAACCATACCCACAACCAGCAGGCATCCCAACATAATGGCGCGAAACATTTGTCTCATAACTATCTCCTTAACACTCCATTGACAAACTTGCCTTCATTAGAGGCAGGTGAAAATTTAACAGGCAGGCCAGAAAAATCAACCACTGACCCTCACGAGACACCCACTCAAAAAGTATGCAAGAAGGTAAACGCAGACATCTAACACAAGTTATGCGGTGCTAACATGCCATTTGTCGGCACAGCTGATGTCCAAAAGTTTCCTACCACATGGAGAATGTACGCGTTGATAGGATATGGAGCATGGCCTCGACCCAATTTCACGTAGGATAAACGGAAGCATGCTGTCCAGTGGACAGCCGCAGCTGATATGAGCACCGCACCATCAGAGTGCGGCCGGGAAACCCGAAAGGGACGATCCATGTCATGAAAAAAACCCCGTCCAGCTCATGCTGCGACGGGGTTTTGAATGGGGAGCCTGGCGTTGACCTACTTTCACATGGGGAGACCCCACACTATCATCGGCGATGCTGCGTTTCACTTCTGTGTTCGGGATGGGAACAGGT
>NCKC01000145.1 GCA_002282715.1 Halothiobacillus sp. 15-55-196
CTTGGATTGAGGTAATGCGCGAGCCATCCGGCGCAAGGAACAGAATATAAGGCACACCGCGAACTTCCAGCTTGTTGGCAAGATGGGGGTAATCGTGTTTTTTACCATCAAGACCGATGTATTTGGTGTCACCATCCACCAACACACGGCGAATGAGCAGACGGCCTTTGAATTCTGGATCAAGTCGCATCGGGATCAAAAACTGATTGTCTACCTGCACACAATATCCGCAGTAGCTGGCATGGAAAAAGATCATCATGGGGATCTTTTTCTCGCGCATCACGGCAAAATCGGCGGGTAAATTGGTGAGATGATCGACGTAGGCGACATTGCCAACCATTTCGACACCGCTGTCGGGGTCGGCCCCGTTTGGCGCAGTGGCATAAACAGGCGTTGCGATAAAAAATGCCGTCATGAGCAGCATGAGCGAGAACCTGCACCGTGCAGATGCGCGGTATTGTGTTGGCATTTTGGTCATTAGATCTCCCCCGATCATTGAAATTGGGCTTTGCGCCTCGAATGATGTACTACGTTATCTCAGGAACCTCTGATTCAAACAGAGATTCACTCCGAAAAAGTTTGCGCCGGTATGAACGATGCTCATCAAGAAAATCAAAATTCTCTGATTGTGACCCCGGAAAGCCCGCAACGGAATTCTTCTGCGCTTTCCTATACTCTCTTATACGATAAGAATTTGATAGCGCCACATGATTCGTTGGCTAAAAAATAAGCAAAGCCCGCAGTGAGTGAGCGGGCTTTGCAACACAATAAACAAATGCAAAGCTATTTGGATATCAGCCCATTTTAACGTAGGAGCTGCACCAGCCTTTCGCTGCGACATCTTTACCCGGGAAAACGGCGCATGGCCCCCAATCTGCTTTGCGATCTCCTTGATACAGTGCGCAGTTATCACAGGCATCACCCGCTTTATACGCCGAGCTTTTGCTTTCGGAGGCAACTTCAACGTAGTTCAACGCCTTGGCTGTCGGGTCGGAAGGCGATAGGTGCGGTAAGTCTGCGGCGACGGCGAGGCGCGCCATGCCCATGCCAGCCATTGGAATGAGCACGGCCGATTTGACGGCAACGCTCAAAAAATGACGACGGGTGGGCGCAGAAGCGCTGTCAGAACGATTACTCATGTTCAATCTCCTCTGTGCTGTTTAGCGCCCTTATATACTAGATTGTTTTGCTATCTTTTTCCGCCTTGCTCCCGATTTTTTGTTCATCAGGCCATACTGTT
>NCKC01000058.1 GCA_002282715.1 Halothiobacillus sp. 15-55-196
ACACGATTACCCCCATCTTGCCAACAAGCTGGAAGTTCGCGGTGTGCCTTATATTCTGTTCCTTGCGCCGGATGGCTCGCGCATTACCTCAATCCAAGGCACTGCGTACGAATTCTACGACTACTACCTGAGCAAGGATATCAACCTCGCCACCGACTGTGCCCAACATCCCAATCAGAAAAAATGCGATGGCAGCCAGAATGGACCAGGGTTGAACTAATCAGAGGCCGTTGGACGTGCTGCATTGAAAAATACCCTCGGCAGCCAGCGCACCAATTCCTGATGCGTTTGCGGCCAGTTTTCCAACCTTTTTTCCGATATGGGGCCATCACTGTTGCCATAACAGGCCGCGTCAAGGGCTTGTAGTGCGGCGATAAATCTTGGATTGGGCGCGCGTTCGATCATACCTTTGATGCTCGATTCCCCCGTTAACTGACGCAATCGATGCAAAACAGCTCGCGGCGTATTCAGCTCGGCCAGTTCAACTTGAGCGGCTCGGTGCTGTCGACGTCGCTGCCACCGTTTTCGCGCATCATTCAGCGCAAAACCCAAGCCATAAGCGAACATGAGCAAAAGCAAAACGCGCCACCACCAAAATTGCACCGCGTCTAACACGCGCACACCGCTCGACGCAGGCCAACTGATGGAACGCGCTGGCAACACCGTCTCGCTGAGTTGCTGCCCGGGTGCCGATTCCCGGCTGTCGATAAACGGCAAGCGTAATCGGGGCAGCGCCGCTGTCGTTGCGCCTTGTCCTTGCGGATCGGGTAACAGCGAGATGCGTACAGAGAATGTTTCTGCCAGCGGATCATCCACTGGGGGTTTGTCTTCGGTCGCGCGTCGAATTTCGGCACGGCCAACCCCAAGTGCAGCGGTGCCGATCAATTGTTCGTCCAATAATTTATTCAGGGCGAACGCTGTGAGGTTTTGACCGGTGATGTGCAACACCCAATCCACCGGCTGGCCCGCAGCCAGCTTTGGCAGTGGCTCCTGCGAGATCGAAAGATTCGGGGTCACGGGCAGATAGGCAGGCCAAAAACCCGGCAAAGGGCGCACCGTCAGTGTTCGGGCCACGGGAATGAATGCGTACCGGGTGTCCGAATCGCCGACTTCACGGAAGGTCATCTCGGCGAATTTGAGTTCAATCTCGCCCGCTGCCAGGGGGGTAACGGCGAATCGGTACACACGCACGTTTGCCATGCGGCCATCGATTGAGCGCAGTTGCTGATTGATGTCGATTCGGTCCGACTGAATATGCTCGCCATAAGGACGGTGCAGGGTCAGCGAGGCCAGTGTCTTGTTGCGATCGGTGATGGTGAGCGTGACCAAAAACGGCGCGCGCTCAAGTAAACCGTTGGCTGTGGGCGTAATTTGGGTTTGCACCGTCATACCGGCGGGCAAACGCCCCGCGCCGGATTGGGTATTAAGATCGGTGATCGGCGGTAGTGGCGTCACGGGGCCGAAATCCTGGGGCACACCGAATGGCGTCGTGTTAATGGTTTTGGGTTGATTTTGTGGCGTGGGGATATCAAAGGCATAGGCTGGTTGTCCGACCGAACTTAGTAGGCCCAGCACTGCGAACACCGCTCCTTGCAGACGTCGCCCAAAAAGTCGCGAAAGTATTCGCTTGGATGGACTCATCACCGAACTCATGGCGCACCTGCCGGCATGGCCTGATTTTTGCCCGGCGCGGTGAGGGTCGGCAGATGGTACTGCTGCTGGCGCAATAGGCCATCGAGCAATGGAGCAGGCGCATCATGAATCAGGGTTAGCTTGGAGCGGGCGCTGCTCTCGGTCGCCGCATTCAGAGCAAACGGCGTCGCGGACTGTGTTTGGGTTGATGATGCTTGTGAGGCACCCGCGCTCGCGCCCTGGGATTTTTGAATTTCTTTATCCATTCGGCTTTTCTTCGGATCCTGGGAATAACCGTATTTTGCCGCCTGGTAGCCCTGGAAACGCGGGCTGTTCTTGCCATTGTTCGCAAAGGATTGCAGCATTTTTTGCACGATGCCGCGATTGGTCAGCGCAGCGGCAGATAGGGTTTCATCAAGCGGCTTGATCGATAACACATAGTTAAACGCGTCGCGCGCCTCGGCATAACGCCCAGCGAGGATGAGTGCATCACCCAGGTTAAATGCGGCCTGCGCTTTTTGCGATGGTGTTTGCGCCAATATGACGGCCATCTGTAATTGATCGACCGCAAACGCATAATCGGCGCGTCGAAACGCAGCCAAACCCGCACCGAAACGGGCGGCATAGCCCTTGGCAGCCGAGAAGGCGACTTGCGCTTCGGCGTATGAGCCTGCTTTGAGTGCACGATGACCGGCAGCCACTTCTGCAGCGTCCGCCGAACGACTCATAAAGGTTGCGGCCGCATGATTGGGTTTATCGGCAGCCCAAGCGCCGCCCGGCAAGAACACTAACGCGGCCAACAGCGCACCGTGGATAGCAACTAAAATCAGAGCTGCTATCGGTAGTTTTGTCCTATTCGACCGAATCAACCGAGCCACCAACCCGTTCAGCGGCTTGAGCCCAAGCGATAGCGCGGCCAAAGCCAGTAAACTCAGCCAAGCCAGCATCAAGGGCAGCTCATGCAAGGAACGCTGCGACTTGGCTGAGTTTTTATCCGGGGCGCGGTTGGGCACGGCACTTACCGCTTGACGGATAAACGCCACATCCTGCGGCAGTGTATCGGTTTGCGTGGCCACACCGCCGGTCAGCTTCGCCAATTCCGCCACCCGTTGCTGTGCAGGCTGGCTGGTAATCACCTGATCCTGGGCGTCTTTCAAGGGCAGGCCATCTTTAAGCAACGGCCCGCCAGCGCCGGCGACTGTTAAGGCTATCAAGCGCACATCGGCTTTGTTCAATGCCTGTGCAGCGGCCAGTTCACGGCTACCCAAGGCGCCTTGAAAACTGTTGGCATCGCCACTGGTCAGCCAAACAACCACGCCGCCGCGCATGTCGGGCATCTGGGCGATCCAGTCAAATGCACGATCGGGATGCGGCACTGCCAGCGGGTGGGTCAAGTGCGTGAGTTGCTTGAGATAAAACGCGAACAGATTCGCATCGCCCGTGGGGGGCAGCAGCAAGCCCGCCTCACCGTTGTCGATCATCAACCCCAAGCGATGCGTGTTGAGCGCTTGCCCGAGTAATTCCAGCAGGGCCGTGGCGCGGGCTTGGCGATTCGGACTGACATCCGCCACGCTCATGGCGGCGGTGTCATCCACCACGAACAACACCGGTGGCCGGGTCGCCAGACGTTCATTTTTGGCTTTAATCACTTCAGGTCCGGCGAGGGTGAGTGCCAGCGCGAGCCAGAAAAGCAGCCAAAAAAACGGGATCAATCGACCTCGAAGACGATGCCTCCAAGTGGTTGACGCTTGCGTCAATCGCTGCATCGCCCAATGTTGCAAGGGTTCATCGGCATAACTGAGTATTTTTTGCCGCGCGCGCCAACGCCAGATGAACAACGCCAAGGGCACCAGCAGCAAGACAAGCCACAGCGGTTCGGCCAAGTGCGGCATGACGAGCGGGCGCTGTGACAGCCACACAGAGACGTCGTGCAGCCCGAGTGTATTGGCCGTTGATGTCAACATGCTCAACCCGCCGCCTCAGGCTCACGCCACAATAGAATCTGCGCCCATAAAAAGAACACCGTCGCCAAGAGTACAAAACCGGCATACAGGGGGATGTGCCGACGCTCGGTCGGCGTAGCGAAAGTCGGCGCAACGCTCGCCGCAATCTGGTCGGTCACGGCATTCATGGCCTTGGTATCGCCCGCCAGAATCGGCTTGCCGCCGGTCAAGTCGGCCAATTGCGCCAAGCTTGGCTGGCCTTGATCGGGCGGGCTGCCGTTAGGGGCGAGATTCACGGTAAAGAGTTTGATACCGTAGGCGCGTGCCAATGCCAACGCTTCAGCCGGTGTCATCAAGCCGCCGGTGCTGAACCCATCGGTCCAGACGACCAGTAGCGGCGCGGGACGACCTGCTCGGCTCTGCTCGGCTATGCTGCGAATCGCCATTGCCAGACCATCACCAAGCGCCGTATCCGAGCCGTTGATTCCGGCGCGTAACTGGCGAATCCAGTAATCGAGCACGGTATGATCGGTCGTCATCGGCACCAAGGTACCCGCCGAATTGGTCACCACGATCACCGAAAACCGATCCTGGGGCCGGGCCGCGATAAAACGCAACAAACCCTGTTTCATCGCATCGATGCGGGAAATAAAGCGCTCTTTTCCGGCAGGAAAATCCTCGGCTTGCATACTCGGGCTGGCATCCACCAACAATAGGATGGAACGCGCCGATGGAGGAGCGGGCAGAAACTCGCCCTGCCATACCGGATGGGTCAGCGCGATCACCAAAGCGGCATAGCTGGCGAGCCACAAACCAGCAATCAAACCGGCGCGTCGTGCCGGTGATTGCGCTTGCTCATGATCTCCAATCAAAGGATGGCGCAGCATAATGGCGGCGGGGCGATGGATGAGATAACGCTTCAGCGGCACGAACGCCCATGGCAGCGGCAGTAATGCCAGCAACCACCAAGGAGATGCCATGCCCAGAGAGGCCAAGCCCAAAGAAGTCATCCCGTCGAACCCGCTCATAGGCGCCTCATGAGGGTTTCACCCGATTCACTTGGGGTGCGGCCGCCGCCGTAGCGTTGCGGCGCGAACATTCCTGCATTGCACGCAGCAAAGCGAACCAATCTTCATGCGCCGCTTTTGGGCCGAACCGCAAGATATCCAGCCGCAAGACCAGCGCCCGCCAATCGGGCCGCAAAGCGCTTCTGTTCAACGCGGACCTGGCCTTGAAATTACCCGGCTGAAAATATCTCGACAAGGCCCAGGTCAATGCCGCGCCCACCGGTTCGGGTGCCTGATCGGGGTGGCGCCGCAGCAGATGCTGCAAACGGCGGATTTGCCAACGCAGAAGTCGGCCACGCCAATCGCGCCAAAACCAGATGGCCAACCCGATCAAGACACAGAGCAACAGCCCCCAGAACACGATGCCCAGCGCATGATGCTCAAAGGCATGACTCAGCAGCGCTTTGGCTTGGAGCGCGGCAGAGGGTGTATTCGGCATCCAGACATCAACCAGCCCCTTGGGTGCGCTATCGGGCAAACCGCCGGGCGGGTGGATCAGTGCACCCTGATTCATGACGATGCACCCATCGAATGACTCGGGGCGCGATTTGGGGCGTTATTCAGGGGATGATGCTGAGGCTGCGCCGCACTTTGGCGGCTATGGCCTGTTAGCAGCAATTCGCTGAAATCATCAATGAGTGTAGACACATCGGTAACCGTCTGGACTTCATCGAACAATCCGCCAACCCCTTGGCAAAACGCGCGAACGGCTTGCTGGCGCCGGGTGAATCGCTCGGCCAACTCGGCGCGGACAAACGGGTCATGGGTGTCGAGCCGTTGCGGTGGTCGGGCCACGAAGGTCACGTTACCCATATCCGGCAACAGGCGTTCAGCGGGATCGATCACCGACAATAACATCAAATGCTGTTTTTTCGCGAGTGGCAACCAGCACATCAAACTCGCATCGTTGGTGAAATCAGTTTGAAAATCGCTGAGTACGATCACGATTTGCCCCTCGGGCAAGCAGCTTTGCATCCGTCCGCGAAAACCCGTCCAGTCGATCGGTTGCGGCGTAGCTGGTGGCGCTAACCACTGGCCAATTTCTTGAAGCTGATTGAGCAGTGCAGCGCGGCCTGTCGCCGGATGACGTGGTACGCGGTTCGCCAAACCCGGTGTGTGCAGGGCAACCGATAAGTTCTGGTGCAGCGCGGCGGCAGTCAACAGATGCGCCACGGTCAGAGCCTGAGTTATTTTGAGCTGGCGGCGCGTGCCGAAGAACATCGAGTCGCTGGTATCGAGCACAATATGGCACTGGCGCTGGGCCGGTTCACGGAAAATCCGCACCACGGGTTCCGGCGTTCGAGCGGAGATACGCCAATCGATCAGATGGGACGGCTCGCCTGGTTGATAGGCGCGCAATGACTCGAAATCCATGCCCTGCCCGAGCCGCACCGCACGCTGATCGCCCGGAAACCAGACCGCGGCGGGCAAATGTTCAGAGGCGAGTGGCGGGAGTTGCCCACCGAGCTGCCATGCGGTTTCAATCATTCGAGAGGTGGGCGCTACGGCATCAACAGGGTCATCCACCGCATGATGTGTGCTGCGGTTTTTTAGGGCCTGCAAGAAATGACGGAATGTATTCACAGTTCAGCACACATCGAAAACGAGGGCATCACGGCAAAGGAATTTCAGCACACAGCCGTGTGATGATGGCATCCCGACTCAATCCCGAAACCAGCGCTTTCGGGCTCAAGATCAAACGATGGCGCAGCACATCACCGGCCAGTTCCAGCAAATCATCCGGCACGATGAAATCACGCCCGTTGAGCCAAGCCAGCGCCTGAGCCGCCTGCACCCAGGCCAGCGCCCCGCGGGGCGAGGTACCAACCAGAACCATGCCTGCCAGCGATTCCAGCGCCGGGGCTGCTTTCTCTGGCGCACGGGTAGCCGCGACCACATCCACCACCCAGTGCTGCAAGGCCGCATCGCAATGCACTGCCCGCACATCGGCGCGGGCTTCGAGCACTTCATCAACGGTCAGACCCGTCGCCTCGTCGTCGGCACGGCCCAGCGTGCCTGCCAATGTGCGCGCCAGAATATCGTATTCATCCTGTCGTTCGGGGTAAGTGAGCGAGACATGCAGCATGAAGCGATCGAGTTGCGCTTCGGGTAACGGATAGGTACCTGATTGCTCAAGCGGATTTTGTGTCGCCATGACCAAAAACAGCGCAGGCAATTTGCGACTCTCGCCCGCTACGGTCACCTGCCGCTCCGCCATGGCTTCCAGCAGTGCCGATTGCACCTTGGCCGGTGCGCGGTTGATTTCATCGGCGAGAATGATTTCGTTGAACAACGGCCCCGCCTCGAACGTGAACGTGCGGGTTTCCGGGTGATAGACCTCATTGCCCAGCAAGTCGGCCGGTAATAGATCGGGCGTGAATTGCACCCGTTTAAAACGCGCATGAACGCCCTCGGCCAATGCCTTGACCGCCGTCGTTTTCGCCAGGCCCGGTAGCCCTTCGACCAGCAAATGCCCGCCGGTCAGCAAGCCAATCAATAGCCGATCGACCAGCGCGGCCTGGCCGACGATGTGGTGAGCGAGGTGCGCTCTGAGCGCGGCGATGGCAGTGGGTTCGGTCATAAGGAAGCCTGATTGGTCGATGAAGTCGCAGGATAGATTACAGAGTACCCGGCCAATTGCCACTCGGGGAAGCCAACAGCGAGCCGTCGGGCACTAAAGCCGCGCTCACGCAAAGCGGCCACGGCATCATACGAAAAAGCACAATAACGCCCCCGACAGTAGGCCACCACGGGGCGAGCGGGATCGAGTCGGCCGAGTTCAGAGGCGAGTTGATCCGGCGGGATATTCACCGCGCTCGGCAAATGACCCGCTGCAAACTCCTGCGGTGGGCGAACATCAATCAGCGTGATGTCACCCGCAGCCATTTGTGATTGCAGTTCGTCCAACGTGATGGGCGCGAGCGCATCACGTGGCGCCAGGTGTGTGGCCACCAACGCTCGAACTTCAGCCAAATGCCGATCGGCCAAAGTGTGCAGCGTATTGAGCAAGGTAACCACTTCCCCATCAGCAAGCTGATAGATGATGTATTTACCTTGACGATTCGCCCGCACGAGGCCCGCTTGCTGCATTTTCTGCAAATGCTGAGAGGTATTGGCAATCGTCAACCCGCTGACCTCGGCCAATTGCTCGACCGAGCGCGGGGCTTGGGCGAGGTAATCCAGTAACTCCAGACGGCGACCGCTACCGAGCACTTTGCCCATGCGCGCGAATTGGTCGTTAAGATCTTGTTTGAACGCCATAAGTGATCCGTTGGCAAGGTTAATTCAAGCATTCAATCATATTGAAGAATGATGATCAATACGGGTATGCATATAAGACGCTTCACGCGGGTCGGGACACGACCCTCGGGACAGGCGAAAGCGTTGCGAATCATGACGTAGGCGGCCGGTGCCGTGACAATCACCGCCAGAAGCGTC
>NCKC01000059.1 GCA_002282715.1 Halothiobacillus sp. 15-55-196
GGCTGCCAGGGCGATGATTGAAATCGCCAAGGCGATCGGCCCGGTCAGTGACTGCTTGATGGTATCCATGGGCGATTCCCAAGGCAGGCCGGTGGTGGTTCCAGCCATGGATGGTTCAGAAACAGCCATTGCCGCAGCACCGAGAACCCCCAGAAGCGCCATGCGCCGACCGAGCTTCACCACACGCTCATCGACGGCACCAATGGCGGCATAGTGGTAGATTTTGTGATTGACAGCATCGCCAGCGCGACGGAATACAGACAGGATTTTTTTCATACCAACCTCATGACTCAGAATGTTGAAACGGGTCACCATGACCACGACATCAAGGTATCAATGAGGCTGGGAATTCAAATTAGCTCGGTTTTTTACCCCTCAAACACAAATCGACCTTCACGAAATCCTCGAACGCGCAGCACTTGTTTGACTTGCCGCCCCGGTGCCATTGAAGTTCGTGCGATGAACACCACCACATTGACGGTGCTGGCGATCATTCTACCCACCATGTCATGAGAGAAATTACGGGCATCCGGCGCCTCGAAGATGTACTGGCTGAGTTTATCCAACCCCTCTTCCGCACTGTTGGCATGGATGGTGGCCAGTCCGCCGGGGTGGCCGCTATTCCAAGATTTGAGCAGGGTATAGGCTTCACCACCGCGCACCTCACCGACGATGATGCGATCAGGACGCAGGCGCATGGTGGCGCGGAGCAAGCGCGACATGGGCACTTGCTCAGAGGCACGGAGCAGTACGGCATTTTCCACGCGAACCTGTAGCTCCATCGTGTCTTCAATCGCGACGATTCGATCATGCGGACATTGCTGTGATAACGAATGCAGCAAGGCATTAGCCAGTGTGGTTTTGCCTGAACCCGTGCCGCCAACAACCAAGATGTTCATCTTCTCCCGAATCGCCCACTCCAAGCGGGCTGCAAGTGATAGGGATGACCACATAGCAGATTCGGCGTGTCGGCCATCAGGGCTGGCTACTTGGGAAAGAAAATCCTCTTGGGTGTCGGGGTGTTCGGCCAATATGCCGTTGTCGATGTAATCCGCAAGGGTGAAAACCTTGATAGCTTTTTTTCGGATGGCGAATACGGTCGTTGAGGACAGTGGTGGGATCAGCCCCTGAAGCCGCGAGCCATCCAGCGGGAATTCACCTTCAAGAATGGGGGATTCGCGGGTTAATGCGGTGCCGAGCATCGAGGCGCAGGTGGATAAGATCGATTCGGCGCGGGATGCGGCCATTTCGCCTAAACACTTCATGCCCACGCCTGAAAAATCCGCCCAAAGGCGGCCATCAGAATTGCGCATGACTTCAATTACATCGGGATTTCTGAGCGCCGAAATAAATACCTCGCCGCCTTCGCGTTCGAGTTTTTCCAGTAATCGGCGTTGGGTGACTTCATCAAGCATTGTGTTCTCCTGTAGGGGGTTTGCCTACAGGATTCACTATTGGGGAAGAATTGAAAAACTCCGATGAGAATACCGGAGCTTTTCTGTATTTTTTTAGGTGGGCTAGGTTTAGCTTGCTACATTTTGATCTTAGCTTGCAGAAAAGCCGATGATCCCCAAAAGCACTGGGGATGTGATCAATCCCACAATCGTAAGTACCCATGCCAACACATTGACACCAATACCAGCCCAATTTTTATTTTTAATTGCAATGATGGTTCCAATCAGTGCAACTATTGCTGCGATTGGAACAAAAATAAATCCGAGAAAAAGAATTCCAAGCACCGCCAGAACAGAGGCAATAATCCCTGCCACTGTTCCAGTTCCTTGCTTAACTACAACCACCTGTTGAGCTTCGCTCATTTTATGCCTCCTTTAGGCTTTGCTTTAAAGTAACTAGAATTGCACAGACTGAACAAGTTCTTGGGTTAAAATCCGCCAGACTTCGGAGCAGGCATACACCCCATAACCGAGTAGCCTTTATCCATTGCATTCACGACGCAATCATAGGGCTTGGTGGCACCTGGTTTTGGTAAATCCTTTTCAGTTGCGCCCAGTGCCGACAGTTGTTTAATCAGTGGTTTGATTATGGGGTTGTACTCAAACTCAAAGGTACACTGAGCCACTTGTCCACCGAACATAGGGTTTTTGTCCTTACTGAAATTATCGACTGATTTGAGCTTCCATTCTCCCAAAGCCACAGACATTGCCCCGGTTCCATAGGATGGGGTAATCAGCCCCTTAGCGGGAACCGAATAGGAAACCGCCTGAAGCGGGGTGTTGCTCAACAGATTGCTTGGTTTGTAATCTTGGAATTTTCCGTCAATCAATGTCACTTGTGAAAAGACTGCGCCGTCCGCTGTTTGTGAAGCCAACTCCAAGCCCGCCGCTTTATTCACGCCGGTCGAGGTTTGGGTTTGTTCAAAATTGACAGTAGTGATCGTCTGCCCCATAAAATTCTTGCCCGGCGAATTCACCGAAATAATTTTCGTCACCTTGGAATTCGCCAATTTAACGGCAGGAACCTCGCCAGCGTAGAGCGGGCGCATGGCCAGCAGCCCTTTGCCTTTGTCAGTCACGAAATACAACAAGGCATCAACTTTTGCGGTGTAGCGCACCTTGTTGGGATCGCCCGTCCATTTGCCGATCAAGGGATCACCCCATTGCAAATAGACTGTTTTCTCTTCAACCCGCAAATACCCCGCACTGGCAAGTTTTGCCAGAAGCTTGGCGTTGTGCCCCGAGCTTTGGTTTTTCTGAACGGCAGTTAAAAAAGCAGGGTCAGATTTGCCTATTTTTGAGGGTTCTAGCGTGCTCGCCTGTGCAACATAGCCTTGCCTGCCAAAGCCATTGGTGTCTTGGCTAAGGTTGAGCCAAACCGCCCCCGGCTCGGCTGCGTTAATCTGCTTGAGCATGGCAGTGTTGTCCGCATGGTCGGTGGCGGCAATATAGACAGGGCCTTGTTTCAAATACGGATTGGGGTTCTTCTTCGGATAAACAGCCACTGAGTGGCTTTCAATCATTTTGGCATCTGCTAGATCAGCCAACGCCTTGGCAGCCGGTGAGTTTTTGATATCTGGCAACACCAAGCCCAACTCACCGTTATTGCTAAAATTGATCTGACCTGTCTCGATTTGAGGCAACTGCACTGAAGCGGTAACTGTTTCGGTGAGTGGCTTGTTTACCAAATATTTATTGATGGCATCGGCCATCTCGCTTTTCGGACTGGAACAGCCAAACAACGCGAAAGAACCACCGGCAAGCGTTAAGGCCAGCGCAGTTACTCGAAGGGTATTGGCCGAATTTTTTCTCTGTGATGCTTGAAACATTACAAGGTTCTCGTTTTAGGCGAATAGGGATAAAAAAGGTTAACCAACCTTACAGATCAAGAAAATCATAGGGTTGGATTCTTCCTGTTCCGTTAGGACGGAGAGTTTTTATTTTTTTTCATTAATAAGGATGAGTTGGATGTAAACATTCACATCACGCCCCGCCACCTGCCCGGCTTGCTGGATGATTTGATTGACCACTTGATTAGACATCATCACTGCCCCGCGTTTGCCACGGCTTTTTCGATCTTGCGATCAGTTTTGTACTGACCCAGAGAGTAAACCGCCCAGATGGCAGCAGGTAGCCAGCCAATCACGGTGATTTGCAGCAACAGGCAGAGAATCCCAGCGACTGGGCGGCCAATGGTGAAGAAGACGACGAACGGCAGGAAGATAGCCAGAAGAAGGCGCATCTCGAACTCCTTTTCAAGTTATACGGAAAATCTGATGGAACAAGTGCAACCATCAACTGAATTTATACCATAAAATATTCGCCAGGCAAATATGAGCACTAACACCTACTCGGGTGAGCTTCTCTGTTCAGTGCTACCACTTACTGCACCATCGCTTTGTGACTTGCGCGCCATGCTCTGACCATCGCGCCGTACTCAGACCGCACGCGGGCGATTTCCGTCTGATTTGTGACGGTCAGCGCCGTTCGCTCTCTGACTAGCCTAGAAAGTTCTGCTTTGTACTTGTCGATGCTTGCCTGGTCTGGATTCGGCTTGTTTTCTTCTTCGCAGAGCAAACCGCTTTGAATCCCCATTAAGTCGGTGATGCACTCACGCGCACATTCAAAGGCGATAGCTTCATCTTGCGTCCACTGTTCCATGGTGTCTTCCGGCCATTCATTTGTTTTTTATATCCTGACCAGCTACTTGCCCTGCCATGCCGTTGATGGTCTGAAATACCTCATTGGAATCTGAGGCGGCTTGCGCTGGGTTTTTGGCTTCCAATAGGCTACGCAATATCCGGTAGCGCGGTCTTCATATTCGTCAATATACACCTCCAAGCCACTGAAAAATAACCACATATCTTATAGCAATTACTATAACAGCACCTGTTAGCGTTTTTTTATATCCCGACCAGCCACCTGCCCGGCCATGCCGGTGATGGTTTGAGTGACTTGGTTGGAATCTGTGGCGGCTTGAGCAGCAGTTTTGCCTTCCAGCAGGCTGCTTAATATCCGGTAGCGAGTGGCTTCATCGGCGGCGCGGTAGCGTTCGACCAAGAGTTTTTCTTCTGTTGAAAGCGCCTCGGCTACTCGCCGCCCGGTGAGGATGTAGAGGACATCAACGCCATGCTCGGAGAGTGCGGTCAGGTACACAGAGTCGGGGTGCCGTTCTCCAGCCTCATAAGCTATTTGAGCCTTCCTTTTCACGCCGCAAATCATACCGAACGCCTCTTGGGTCAAACCGAGGCGGTTCCTCTCTTCTCTTAGTCGCTCATAAAAACTCATTTAAATCGATTTACACCAATAACAATGACCCCGAAAAGGGTCTTGACATGTCCCCATTCGAGGACAATAATCACGCCACACCCATCCACCATCACAAGGAATGCGTGCCATGAATATCAATCATACCCCCAATTGGGGTAAGGGGCAGCTTTGTCTCGAAATCCCAAATCCGGCCGTTTTTGGTGATTTATCAGAAACAGAAACGCATCCGCGCTTGCGTTCCAGGCGGCAAAAATCAGCCCTTAATGACTCGCCCAATCTGTTTTTGGATTTATTCAGCAACTCAAACGCTGCCAAGGCGCGCAAGCAACGCACGCCACGACCACCGGTTGACCCGGCTCTTGTGCCTGCTTTGGTAGTTGCGTTCCTGCAAGACGAGCATTTGACCAAGGCACTGGTGGAAGACCTGTTCCATGTGGTGGCCTGCGTCGCTGTGTCCACGCGCTGGGCAAGTGAATGGTCAGCGGTTGAGCGCTGGATTGAAGCGGCATCGATGGATCAAGGGGGCTCGGGGTTTTGGTGCGAGGCGGCGGGTTTATACCCCGTCGATTTTTTACCGGCTTTTTGGGAAGGAATCGAAGCGCAACGGGCAGAGCCGGACCAGGACTTGCGCGAAGTTCGAGCCTACGGTGAAAACATTGGGGAAATCTGGCCGGTGTATCGGCGTTTAACGATCGAGCGGAATCATTTTATGTGGTGGCCGTGTGAGGATTTAAGCCAGGAGGCTGCGGCATGAGGACGATGTATACCTGTTTTGCCTCGCATGAAGATGACTTGCTGCACGGCTTGCCTGTAGAGGCACAATTATTATATCTACGAGGGCTGCGCCGTTACATGGATTACACCACCGCCATTGTGGGCGGCGCGGCGCGGCGAATCAGCCTCTTGATGCTGTGCGAGTTGCTTGAGGTTTTCCCCCATCAAGGCATGAAGGGGTCCCGGCCAGACAAATCTAAGATTCGACGCTTGCTTGGTTGGCTGGAGCGCGCCGGGCTGATTGAGCGCATTGAGGATAAGGACGGGTATCTTGTCTATTTTTTACCGCACGCAAAAAATCATGGATGGGCAAATGCGCATTCTTCTGACCGAAATAAACCCGACACGAAGCCAACACGAAGCCAACACGAAGCAAAACCCACTTCTGATGCGGGTTTTAGCACGGTTGAAAAGCCTACTAAAGCGCAAAAATTCACAAAAGCCGACACACATCTAATATCTAATATCAAACAAATACAAAACACCACCACTGAAGAATCAGAAGATGCTTTTGATGAGGTAGTACCGTGTGGTGGTGAGAGTTCTGTGGCATCAGACCAATCACCTCAGCCATCTGAACAGCAAGCATGCAAGGCTTCTTGGGAAGAAAAATTGATCTTCCCCGGCGGGCTACGGGATGGCGATAAAAAAGCAATTCTCGGCCACTTGAAGCGCTGTCCCGTCAAGCAAAGGCAGGTGGTGATCGATGAATTGGCGGCGCGGCTGGGCGCTGTGAAATCACCCAGTGGATATGTGCGCAAACTCGTGGATTGCGTGCTCAGTGGGGAATTTATCCCCGAGGCGGGCATCACCTTTGCTGAGGCGCGAGAACGCCGTAAGAATGATTTCCAAATCCCATCGCCTACTCAAAGACCCGCGCCGTCTGAGGAAGTAAGTGCGGAAATTGCACGGCTGACCGCTGCAATGGTGGCAGCGCAACACGCGGGCGATTTCAAGCAATACAGCAGGCTTGGGGCTCAGGTTGGTCGGTTGGTTTAACTTGCAGGCCGTATAGCGTAGATATACAATAAATCCATGATCAAGTCGTTCAAACACAAGGGCGTAAAGCGATTCTATGAGACAGGATCGAAAGTTGGCATACAACCAGACCACGCGAATAAGCTGGCACGCCAACTAGCCATTTTGGATCGGGCGACGAACCCAGAGGACATGAATATCCCAGGCTGGCGACTTCACCCCTTGGTTGGTGATTTATCTCCCCATTGGGCGATAA
>NCKC01000060.1 GCA_002282715.1 Halothiobacillus sp. 15-55-196
CGAGCGGTTCCACAATCCACGGATGCGACGTAGACTCGCCAAGCAGGATCAGAAATTTTTAGCCTTTTTACAACCGTCCGTGTAAACGGGGTAGAACCCATGTGGCAAAGGTGATGCAAGAGCAAACCATGCCTGTTGAGTCATCTATTTTGGCTAAAGCCTTACAATCCTCTAGTGTTCTGGCTTGGAGCGGGGAGTAACCCGGGCAAAAGAAAACCCAGACTAGCTGGGTTTCTTAAAATCGGTGCACCGTAAATGCACCTTATATCAATTAACTTGTTGATTTATAACATTTGTTTGGTGCCTAGGGTCGGACTCGAACCGACACGATATCGCTATCGGTGGATTTTGAATCCACTGCGTCTACCAATTCCGCCACCCAGGCAAGGTTGCGCAATTTATCTCGTTTGCATGACAAACGCAAGTGCCGCTTGGGCTTTTCCGAGGCGTTTCATGGGGTCATGGCCCATGTTCTGCCCGAACGGTCAACATGCCGCTAAGCAGGCGTTATGATGTGGGCTACTTTGAGATCACGGCGATCTCATCCGCACTTGTTGAACACGTCATGCCCGAACCCCTCTGCGATCCATCCATCAGCACGCCTGAAGCATCTTCTGGCGATGGCATGGTGTATTGGCAGGTCGCTTTGCCGGGGCCGATGCAGATGTTGTTTACCTACGCGGTGCCTGTCGATGTGAATGTTCAGGCCGGAATGCGGGTGCAGGTCCCGCTGGGCAAAGGGCAACGCATGGGCGTGCTTTGGTCCCCGGCGAAGAAAGAAGCCGATTGGGTGATCAAACCCGTGCTGTCGGTTCTGGATGACGAACCGCTGCTGGACGACGAACTACTGGCCTGCCTTGGGTGGGCTGCCGATTACTACCATTTCCCTTTGGGCGAAACCGTGCTGGCTGCAATGGCGCCGAGTCTGCGTCAAGGCCAGTCTCTACGCGGCATTGCGTGGCGGATTCTGCCGTCAGGCGAACAGGCCCTGGTCGAAGGAACCTTGCGCGGTGCGCGTCAGCGCGCGTTGCTGGAACGGATCGCGCAAACGCCGGAGGGTGTATCCGAATCCCGGTTGCGGGATTTCCCCAAGGCGGTGCGGCAGCGGCTGGCCGATATGGGTTTGATCGAGCCGTTCGAGCAAACCGTGTCCTCGATGTGGCCATTGCGGGCCGATACGTCCACCAACACCGTGCCTGCCCCGACTCTGAATGAAGCGCAATCGGCAGCAGTAACCGAGGTTGTCGCCTCTCTTAACCGTTTCGGGGTCTGGCTGCTCGAAGGCGTTACCGGTAGCGGCAAGACGGAAGTGTATTTGAATCTGATCGGTCAGGTTTTGGCGCAGGGCCGGCAGGTAATGATTCTGGTACCCGAAATCGCCCTGACGCCGCAGTTGGTTTCCCGCTTTACGGATCGCTTGGGTTTGGTTCCTGCCGTGTTGCATTCGGGCTTGAACGATGGCGACCGGTTGAATGCCTGGCTGGCGGCGCGTTCGGGTGACGCCAAGATCGTGATCGGCACCCGATCTGCCGTATTCCAGCCGTTTGCCGATTTGGGGCTGATCGTGGTGGATGAGGAGCACGACGGCTCGTTCAAGCAGTCCGAGGGCTTTGGTTATCACGCTCGCGATGTGGCCATCTGGCGCGCGCGTCGTTTGGGTGTGCCCATCATGCTGGGCTCGGCCACACCGTCGCTCGAATCACTGCGTAATGTTTCCTTGGGGCGCTATCACCTGCTGACCCTGCCGGAGCGGGCGGGTGGGGCAGTCATGCCGGAAATCCGTCTGTTGGACGTGCGTCAGAAACGGATGCGCGGCGGGATGTCGGATGAGCTGCTTGCTGCCATAGAAACGCATCTGCTCGCGGGCGGACAGGTGATGCTTTACCTCAACCGGCGAGGTTATGCTTCGAATCTGTTGTGTCATGCCTGTGGCTGGGTGGCCGAGTGTCCACATTGTGATTCGTTCATGACCTGGCACCGGGGAGCAAACCGTCTTCGATGTCATCATTGTGGATTCGAGCGTCAGCCGCCATCGGTTTGCCCGAGTTGTTCTGCGCCGCTTTCACCACGCGGCTTGGGTACGGAACAGCTCGAAGATGTGCTGACGGGGTTATTTCCCGGATTCGGCATCGAACGGCTCGATCGGGATGCCTTGAGCCGGGTGGGAGAACTGGACCGTCGTCTAGCGCGTATCCAGTCCGGCGAGGCGCGCTTGATCGTTGGTACGCAAATTCTGGTCAAAGGGCATGATTTTCCCCACGTTTCGCTGGTTGCCGTCGTGGATGCGGATCAGGCGTTGTTCGCCAATGATTTTCGTGGCGCAGAGCGGTTTGCGCAGCAACTGATTCAGGTTGCGGGGCGGGCAGGGCGGGCCAGTCGTGCCGGAACGGTTCTGGTGCAGACGCATCAGCCAGAACACGTCGGCTTGAATCGACTGATCCATGCCGGTTATGCCAGCTTTGCGCAAACCCTGCTTGCGGAGCGGGCCGAAGCCGGATTGCCGCCCGTGCGTGCGGTGGCACTGATCCGAGCGGATGCCCGGGATGTTGATGCGCCTAAGAATCTTTTGGCTCATATGGCCGATTGGTTGCATGAACACCTTGCAGATCCTGCCGCTAGCCCATTGGATGTATGGGGGCCGGTGCCTGCGCCTCTGGCGCGACGTGCGGGCCGTTATCGCTACCAATTACTGATTCTGGCGGACGACCGCCCAAGGCTGCACGCGGCACTGACTCAACTCGAATCCTGGCAGGGCAGTCGCCGCACAAAAGGCATTCGCTGGTCGATTGATGTTGATCCGCTGGATATGGCTTAATATCCTGTCATTACAGCAACCACTAAACCGAAGGACAATTGCATGAAAAAGATCGAAGCCATCATTAAACCCTTCCGTCTCGATGACGTGCGCACCGCACTGATGGAGCTGGGTATCAATGGCATGACAGCGACGGAAGTCAAAGGCTTCGGCCGGCAGAAAGGCCATACCGAGCTGTATCGTGGTGCTGAGTATGTGGTTGATTTTCTGCCGAAAATAAAACTGGAAATCGTGGTTTCCGATGGCTTGGTCGATGCGGTTCTGGATGCCATCATCAAAGCGGCGCATTCCGGCAAGATTGGCGACGGCAAGATTTTCGTGTTCCCGGTCGAGCGCGCCGTGCGGATTCGCACCGGCGAGGAGAACGAAGACGCGCTGTGATTGTGGCGCTTGTTCAGCAGGCTATCCCGGGCAGAGCACCTGCTGTTTATTGAGCGTGAACTAAACCCAGGTTTTTAATGGAAAAAGCCTAGGCCGTCCGACGAGGATGTGCTCAGGCTTTTCTGTGTTTGGTCTTATGGCCCGACGCTTACCGGCGATCGATCCGGTAATCGCCGAGATCGATTTGTGTCGGACGGCCAAGCATCACATCGGTAATGAGTTCGGCCGCGGCGGGTGCCATGGCCAGCCCATTGCGGTAGAACCCCGTGCTCACGAATAAGCCCGCAATATCGGGGTGCGCACCAATGTAGGGGATTTCGTCACGGGTGCCGGGACGCAGGCCGGACCATTGCTGCGCCACAGGTGCATGAGCCAGATTGGGCCAGAGCTCAACCGCCTTGCGGTGCAGGCGGGTCATGGCTTCATCCGTCGTATGCTTATCGAAACCGACGTGTTCGACCGTGGAGCCAACAACTACAGAACCATCCTTGCGTGGAATCAGGTAAACCCCCTCATCCATCAAAATAGTAGTAAGCCCCGTGTGCATCGAAGCATCAAAGCGAATCATCTGCCCGCGAACGGGAAAGATGTCAGCCGGATTCAATCCAGGGATCAGCGGGTCGGACACCAACTGCCCAGTCCAGGCACCCGCCGTGATCAGCACATGCTCGGCGAACAGCTCATCGTGTTCGGTGCGAACACCGATGACCCGAGCGCCATCAAGAATCAAACCATGCACCGGTGTGTGCACACGGATATCAACCCCGAATGCACGAACGGATTCAACCAGCGCCCGCATCAGCCGCGGGTTGCGCACGGTTTCGATGTCCGGCAGCCAGAGGGCGCGTTCCTGAGGCAGGTGCGGGAAGTGCTGGCTCGCATTCTGCCACTGCTGCCGGATGCCGTAGCGCGTCGCCCAACTCGAAGCGTCGGTTTGTTCAGCAGGTGATGAACCCGGATCGAGGATCAGCATGCCGCTGGTGAGGAGCTCAGGGTCGGTATGGCCGTGTGCGCTCAGTTCCTCTGTGAAACCACGGTACTGTGCCATACCCGCAGCGGCCAGGCGCATGACCGGTTCTGGATAACGCCAACCGTACAGCGGGCATAAAATGCCGCCGCCCGCCCAGGAGGCCTCGCGACTGACTTCTTCCCGCTCAAGCACAGTGACGCGCCAACCGGCCTTGGCCAGGCGCAATGCGCTGGATAACCCGGCGACTCCACTTCCGACAATAATGCAATCAGTCTGAGACAAAACGAGACTCTGGTGGTTTGGTTGAGAAGGAGAATAATAGACCGAAGTAGTCGCCCTTAGCGACTCTATGCATGACTTTTTGGTCGTTCTCCGAATCTCAAAAAGACAAAAGGCCCATACGGGCCCTGAAAAGTTCTGGAGCGGGTGAAGGGAATCGAACCCTCGCTATCTGCTTGGGAAGCAGAAGTTCTACCATTGAACTACACCCGCAGAGAGATGGCATTATCTGCGCTTGGGGCCGTTAATGGCAAGCCCTCTTCAAGTCCCTTCGCCTGATCTACAGGCTCGATCAGACACTGATGCCGAAAAAATGACCGATCAATGAGGTAGCGGCCATGGCCAGCGCGCCCCAAATCAACACGCGGGAGGCACCGCGGACGATGGACGCACCGCCGGTCCAGGCGGCGAGGCTGCCAAGAATAATGAGTGCGAGCAGGGTGATGGCGATGACGCCGCCGAACAGCCATGCTTGCGGGAGTAACAAGGCTGAAACCAGCGGCATGCCGGCCCCGATCGAGAACGCGGCCGCCGATGAGAACGCCGCTTGCAGTGGACGAGCGCGGGAAATTTCATGCAAGCCCAGTTCGTCGCGAGCATGGGCACCCAAGGCGTCATGTTCCATCAGCTCGGTAGCGACTTGATCGGCCAGTTTTTCTGAAAGCCCCCGTTCACGGTAGATGGCTGCCAATTCCTGACGCTCGTAGTCAAAATTGTGCTTGAGCTCATTGGCTTCCTGCGCCAGATCAGCCTGTTCCGTATCCTTTTGTGATTGCACGGACACATACTCACCCGCCGCCATCGACATGGCGCCCGCCACCAATCCGGCCAAACCCGCCAGGACAATGGTGTGGTTATCTGCATTCGAGGCGATGAAGCCAAGCATCAGGCTCGATACCGAGACGATGCCGTCATTGGCGCCCATCACGGACGCACGCAGCCATGAATTACGGTTGATGCGGTGGTGTTCTGCGTTCAAATCAAACGTTTTTTTAGCAGTCATGGTGTGGGCCTTTTTTGTCGGTCGTCATTTCGACCCGAATTAAAGCACGAAACGGCCCCCTCGGGTGAACCGTTGAACAGAGTCCGGATCAGTTTGTTCGGCATGTCTTGGATAGAACGGGAACATCCCTTGCCAAAACCCTATACTGATAGGCCATTTTTCGTCCTGATCGCCGGTTTGAGAGAGTTGAATCATGCGCTATGCCCTCGATGCGCCAAATGAGTCTTTATGCAGCGAGCTTGCCGAACGCACGGCGGGAAACACGCAGGTTCTTGCCGCCTGTCGCCTGGCAGGTTCCGTATGGGATGGTGTGGTCACGCGCGCCCGTGGGCCACGTGCGGCTTTGGATCTGCTCGAAATCGGTGCGGATATTGAAACCGTTCAAGCCTGTGTGCTGGCTGATCCGCGTTTGCAGGGCAAGATGGATCAAGAGCAATTGCGGCGGGACTATGGTGAGGTGGTGGCCGGGCAGGTGGCGCAAATGCAGCGCCTGTTGCAGTTGGGCGAGCAGTATCGGCGCGACCAGCAGGCCGATTGGTACGAAAATCTGCGTCGGTTGTTGCTGAGCGCCATCAGCGACGTGCGCGTCATGCTGATTCAGCTCGTGCATCGGCTGGAGCGCTTGCGCGGGCTCGTATTCGAGCCGGATCAGGCCAAGCGCCGGGCCATCGCGGCGGAAACGCTGGATGTGTATGCGCCCATCGCACACCGGTTGGGGTTGGGGCAGATCAAGTGGGAGCTCGAAGACCTCGCTTTCCGTCATCTGGAACCGGGCATCTACAAGCGCATCGCGCACCTGCTCGATGAGCGGCGCACCGAACGGGAGGCCTATTTGCAGCGCGTGCGCACCACGCTGGAATCGGCATTGGCGGAGGCGGGCATCAAGGCGCGGGTGTATGGCCGCCCAAAACACATCTACAGCATCTGGGGCAAGATGCAGCGCAAGAAACTCAGCTTCGATGGCCTGTTTGACGTGCGCGCCCTGCGGGTCGAAGTAGACAAAGTGGTAGAAATTCAGATTCGTACCCCTGCCATGCACGAACAGGCAGAACTGGGCGTGGCCGCGCACTGGCGATACAAGGAAGGCGGCGGGCATCAGGAAGACCCGTTTGCTGCTGAGTTGAACCGCCTGCGGCAGGCGTTGGCGGCGGGAGGGACGGCGCAGCCGCGCGTGGAAGACGTGTACGTGTTCACCCCGCAAGGCGACATCATTGCCCTGCCGCTCGGCTCGACCGTGCTCGATTATGCTTATCGTGTGCATACGCTGGTTGGGCATCGTTGTCGTGGCGCGAAAATTAATGGCCAAATTGTGCCGATTAAAACGCTGCTCCATCAGGCCGATCAGGTAGAAATTCTCACCCAGCCGACGCCAGCGCCTAGCCGTGAATGGGGCAGTGCGCAGGCGGGTTTTCTGCATTCGGCCAGTGCGCGCGCGAAGGTGCGCAACTGGTTCCACCGGCTGGATCAGACGACAGCGCGGGAGGCGGGCGCGGTTTACTGCGATCGTTTGTTTCGTCGGTTGGGATTGAACCGGCAGGCGCAATCCAAACTGATGTCCACGCTCAAGTTCAAAAGCTTGGATGCTTTATATGAGGCAGTGGGCAATCACAAACTCGATGCCAATAGCTTGCTCAATGCGGCTCGGGCCGTCATCAAGCCGCCCGAGCAAGAACAAAAGCCGGCGCAGCAGTTAAAAAATACCAGCCGCTCGGGCGCAGCCAAGTCGCCGGAAGATGCCGTGCTATCGCTTGATGGCATGAAGGCGCAGCCAGCAGGCTGCTGCCAGCCGCGTCCCGGCGATCCGGTGCTGGCATTCATTACCCGGGGGCAAGGGCTTAAACTGCATAATCAAGACTGTGCGAATATTCGGCATTTGCAGGCCGAGTTTCCAGAGCGGATTCTGGCCGTCGAGTGGCCAAGCCAACCAACCCATTGGGCGCAGGTGCTAAAACTCGATTTCCTGTTGGAAGACGTGGCTCGATTCTGGGCGGATCTCGGGCCAGTGTTGGCGCCGTTTAAGGCCCGCGTGGTCGAGAGCCGCAGCCGGTTGGAACGCAACAGCGGGCTCACGGATTTGGCCGTAACCTTCGAGTTGCCCGCCGCTGGTGATGTCTTTTGGCTAATCAAGCGCTTGCAGGCTTTGCCCGCGGTAGAATCGGTTCAGAGAGTTTAGTCTTTTGTGAAGTCGAAATGACTAGGGGTGCATGTATGCCCATCCCTCGAGCTGTCGATCCACAAGATAGGCAACGCCCGATGGAACAATGTCTTCTGAACTTACATCGTACAAGTCATTTTTGTAGTTCAATTTGTTGGCATGAATAGTGTTGTTGCATACACGGAACTTGACACCATCCTTTTTCAAGCCATTTATTTTTTCCTGCAATGCATCATCCAGAACAGCATTCTTTAAAAGATTAATTCCTCCGCCATGGATAACTATCTCAATATGCATTGCCGTTGGGCCACTTGCGTTTAAATTGTTTTTTACGTTTCGCAAAACAGCCAATTCGTGGCTTGGGTCCTTTTCGTTAAGCTCGTAAACAACGTGCTTCAATTTTCTGTGTTCGCCAGCCCATGCTTGTACAGTTGGAAAACCAGCTAACGTGCTGACTCCGAATAAAGTATTTAAAAAACGGCGACGGTTCATGATGAAATCCTCGTTGTGTATCAGAGCATATATTTTTAATAAAAATTAATTATTAAACAAATCATTTTTTTGGATTGCATGGTTTAAAATTTTAATAAACAATTTAAGAAGATTTTAAATTACTAATTGCTGAATATTTTTTAAGCGTAAATTAAATTTAAAAGTAATAAATAGGGATTTAACAAATAAAAACAACCCAACTCACCTGATCCAAGAAGATGAATAATTCTTTAATCGCTCCGCGAGATTTTAATCAAGGTCAAACGTTTGCAAATGCGTTCTAGCTAATGTAATTTCGCAGCTGAGTGAGTTAGTGTGCTGCTTGCCCAAAAACATAAAAAAATCCATGCTCTGCGTGCTTTCGTGAAAGTGCACGCTAAAATTTAAATTGCTCCAAGAGGGTTCATAATGCTTAGTCCAAACATATATTTACGTTACTCGCTGGCTGCCGCTATCGCCATTAGCGTGACATTTCCTCTGGGAACCCTAGCAGAGTCTGCTCAGGCCCAAATGTCCGAACAAACAGCAATGCAGAAATCGCAAGCAGCCATCAAGGAATACGCCACTACGCTTAAAGCCGCTTTGCAAACCGCGATGAAGGCGGGTGGGCCAATGGCTGCCATCCCCGTTTGCCACACTCAAGCCCCACAAATTGCAGCGCAGGTGGGCAAGAAGTACGATCTTGAAATTCACCGTACCTCGCTCAAGCCGCGCGCCATAGCGCCTCAGCCTTGGGAAAAAACTGTTTTGGAACAATTTGAGGTTGAAAAGGACGCGGGCAAACCCATTGGTAAAATCGTCTGGCATAAAACGGTCGATGAGAACGGACAAAAAGAACTGCGTCTGATGAAAGCGATTCCAACCGGCGAGGTGTGCCTGACCTGTCACGGTACCAACGTTGCACCTGCCGTATTGAGCAAGATCAAATCACTATACCCGAACGATGAGGCAACCGGTTACAAATTGGGCGATATTCGCGGCGCGTTCTCGGTGACGGCCGCACTCAACTGATTGGCTTTAATGTTCCGGCATGGGTCGGGGCGTTCGCAAAAACCCGGCAGCTGTCGGGTTTTTTGTTCATTTAGTTATCGATCGAGTAAGGCAGCTGTTTTTACCAGAGCGAACACCGTTTGCCCGATAGCTAACCCAAGCCTTTGAACCGAGCGACGGCTCAGTTCTGCAAGCAGTGTTTGTCCATCTGCGAGGGCCAGAAACACAACTTGCCTTTGGGTTTGCGGCTCTGCTTCGATTTGGCTGATTGTCGCAGGTATCTGGTTCAACATGCTGATGCCTTCGGGGCGATGCAGTGCAATGGCCACATCACGCGCGAGTACCCGCAGGCGTGCTTTGGCGCCGGGTGTATGCGGGCTGCTGTGCTCCGCGCGGTTGAGCCAGAAGGTAAAGGCCGGCTCGGCTTCGGGCTGT
>NCKC01000061.1 GCA_002282715.1 Halothiobacillus sp. 15-55-196
CCGATCTGAATTCGGTAATAGGTTTTGCCGTTCACGCTGGCCGGGCGGACTTCCGAAGCAAAGCCCTGCATGGCGATTTCCGCCTTGCGACGCTCGGCCTCGGCCTCGGTGGCAAAAGAGCCGGCCTGTATCCAGTAGTTTCGTTCCGGCGCCTTGTTTGCCTGGGTTCCGGTCGTCTTGTTTTCAGATGTGGCTTTGTCTGGAGGAAGCTGCTTGTCCGGGGTCGTAATGGCCGGTCCGTTGTTCTGCTGAGGCAACAGGGTATAGAACTCGAAATCCGGCTTGACCGGCGGCTTCTCATCGGGCTTCTTGACCGAACGGGCATCCTGCTGCCCCGAGCCTGAACCCAAATGTGTGTCTTTTTTCCACAGATGTGAAGCGACGTAACCGAGCAGCACAATTACGACCAGCAGCAGAGCAACAATCCATTTCCCCGCGGAACCGGCGGGCGGATTGCTGCGGCGACGATTGGTCGGCGTGCGTTTGCTTTGAGCCATGTGTGAAGTTACCTGATTTGAATTTCTGGCTTTAATTTTCGGCTTACATTTCTTCCGGTGCGCTCATGCCGAGCAGCGCCAGACCATTGGCCAACACCTGACGGGTCGCCGCGACCAGATTCAAACGCGCATCACGCAAGGAGGCGTCATCGGCCACGAGAAATGCGTGCGCATTGTAATAGGCATGGAAATCCTGCGCGAGTTCACGCAGATAATGCACCAGCAGATGCGGTTCGAGATTCACCGCGGCACGCTGCACGGTATCACTGAACTGCGAGAGCCGCTTGAACAGCGCCTGTTCGTGCGATTCGGTCAATCGTGCATAGGCGCTGCGGCCGTTCTCGGCATCGTGGGTAAATCCGCGCAGCGGCAACTGACGGAACACGCTGCATACCCGCGCGTGGGCGTATTGGATGTAGTACAGCGGGTTGTCGTTGGACTGGCTTTTCGCCAGATCGAGATCAAAATCCAGATGCTGCGCTGCGGCGCGCATGATGTAGAAAAATCGGGCCGCTTCGTTGCCGACTTCCTGGCGCAGTTCGCGCAGGGTCACAAAGCTGCCGGAACGGGTCGACATCTGCACCCGCTCGCCACCACGGTACAAGATCGCAAACTGCACGAGGGAAACATCGAGCCGGGATGCATCAAACCCCAGCGCGGTCAGCGCCGCCTTCACACGGGGGACATAACCGTGGTGATCCGCGCCCCAGATATCAATCACGCGCTCGAAACCGCGCTCGAATTTCTCCATGTGATAAGCGATATCAGAGGCGAAATAGGTGCTTTGACCGTTGTCGCGGCGAACGACGCGGTCTTTATCGTCACCAAACTCGGTCGATTTGAACCACAGTGCGCCGTTTTGCTCGTAGATGAAGCCGCGTTCCTCCAGCTTGGCGATCGCACGGTCGATCAAGCCGCGATCCTCCAGCGTCTGCTCGGAATACCATTGCTCGTATTCCACACCGAATTCCCGCAGATCGTCGCGAATGTCGGCCAGAATCGAGTTCAGGCCCGCATCGAACACCGTGCGATAACGCGTTTCGCCCAACAGTGTTTTTGCCCGCTCGATCAAGGTGTCGATGTACACATCCTTGTCGCCACCCTGCGGCTCATCCGGCGGAAGGTTGGTAAATACATCCTCTGTCGATACGAACAATGTGTCGCCATGCTCGGTCTTGAGCGCTCGGGCGATGTCGAAAATATAGGCTTCGGATTTGTAGCCGTTCGCGGGGAAGGTCAGCTTGGCGCCACAGGCTTCCAGATAACGCAGCCAGATGCTGACGGCCAGAATATGCATCTGCCGCCCGGCATCATTTACATAGTATTCCCGGTGCACGTCGAAACCGACGGCCGCGAGCAGGTCCGCGACCACGGCACCATAGGCCGCGCCCCGGCCATGCCCGACGTGCAGCGGGCCGGTCGGATTGGCGGAAACGAACTCGACCTGAACCTTTTTCCCCGCACCGAATTGCGAGTGACCGAACGTGCCCCCCGCCGAAAGGATGGCGTCGATCAAGGCAAACGCCGCCGCCGGATCGACGAAAAAGTTCAGAAAGCCCGGGCCGGCAATTTCGATCTGCCGAATACCGCTGCGATCCGTCAACGCTTCGAGCAGTCGCTCCGCTGCCATACGCGGCGGCACACCCATGGGCTTGGCAATTTGCAAAGCGATGTTGGTGGCAAAATCGCCATGGCTAGGATCTTTGGGCACCGTGAGTGCGGGCGTCACATTGATGGCCGTGTCCAGCACGCCTTGTTCTTGCATGTGGCGCACGGCGTTCAACAGACGAAGTTCGATTTGGGCTTTCAATTCAATGTCCAACGTAAAAGGATTCGGGTAAGGATGAGCCGCCCAGTTTATCCCGCTTGCCATCCATCAGGCAAAAGCCGCAGCGAAGGCATTTATCCCAAAGCCATCAAATCAATTAGATAATCAGCCAGGGGCACCCCTGGCAAATGCCGGAACATGAATGGCATGTCGAAATTCGCCTGCCGATTACCTGAAACGACATATTTGTTTGCAGACGACATGCGCGTGCGTCTGCTAAATTCGAGTGGTGCACTTTTTCACTTGGTAAATGCTGATTTATTCCATCCTTGGAACAAATCAGCGCGCTCATCGCGGTACACGCCCCGATAGCGCTCACGAATCAAAGATTTACATCTTTGTTCGTGTTGGGGCATCCTGCCCCAAGCGGGAAGCACTGAATAAATCAGCGCTTCCCTTGTCTCATTTTGGAATAACTTTACTCATGAGCCCCCTACACGAAGACGACTTTCCCGAACCCCTCGACCAAAACCCGACGCGTATCGCCACCATTGAGGCCGCCGTGCACCAGATTCTTGACGCGCTGGGTGAAGACCCGAATCGCGAGGGTCTGCAAGACACGCCCAAACGCGTCGCCAAGGCACTGCTTTATCTCACGCACGGACTGAACAAACCACTTCAAAGTGCCATCGGCAATGCGTTGTTCGCCTCAAACAACGACGAGATGGTCGTGGTGCGCAATATCGAGTTCTACAGCTTGTGCGAGCACCACATGCTGCCGATCATCGGCCACGTTGATATTGGCTATATTCCGCAGGGCAAAGTCATCGGCCTGTCGAAACTGGCACGCATTGTCGATCTGTATGCCCGTCGACTACAGATTCAGGAAAACATGACCCAGCAGATTGCCGATGCCGTGCAGCAATCCACCGATGCCCGTGGTGTCGCCGTTCAGGTGCGTGCCGCGCATATGTGCATGGCCATGCGCGGGGTGGAGAAGGTGAATGCCGAAACCATCACTTCGATGATGCTGGGTACGTTCCGCAGCGACGCGCGTGCACGAAACGAATTTCTGCAACTCATCGGACAAGGAGCCGGAAGGGGTCATTTGTGAGTTCGGGCCGCACGCTACTGATTACCGGCGTCAGCCGTCGGATTGGTGCGCATCTGGCCGCCCACTATCTGGCGCGTGGCGATCGGGTCATCGGCACGTATCGGCAAGAAACAGCCGAGCTGGCCAACCTGCGCGAACAGGGCCTGCACGCTATTCGGATCGACTTGACCGATACTGCCGCCCTACCCGGATTGATTGACGACATCGCCGCTTACACCGACCGGCTCGATGCGATTGTCCATAATGCTTCGATCTGGCCCAGTGATAACGACTGCGCCAGCCAGCCGGAATTGATCACGCAGCTCTATCAACTGCATGTCACCACGCCCGTTCAGTTGACCCTGGCGCTTCAGCATCGCCTACCCGCGCCATCCTTGGACGGACGCGCCACAAGAACGGTGGTGTTTCTCACCGACACCAAGGTGTCTGCAGGCAGCGACGGCCATCTGCATTATCTTTCCTCCAAAGCAGCTGCAGACAGCGCCATGCGTTCACTGGCGATCAGCCTCGCCCCACACACCCGGGTCAACGCCATTGCGCCGGGTTTAATCCTGTTTCATGAACAGGATTCCACCGAAAAACGCGCTAACCGGCTCGCCAAGAACCTGTTGCCTTTTGAACCCGGGGCCGAAGTCATCGCCGAAAGTATGGATTATCTTTTGGATTGCTCCGCCGTCACCGGCATCACCCTACCGGTCGACTGCGGGCTGAACCTGCTCAACCCCTCGGCAAGGGATTAATAGGATATTCAAAAGGGCTTTCCTGGCATTTTTCGATGCAAGCTGTCCGTGCGCGGCCTCAGGCGTTCAAAAACCGATAACTGGGCTTGACGCTCTGTTTTTTACCACACCATAAAAAACCCGGCCAAGCCGGGTTCATTTCGTCTTTCTGGGCAAAGCTGTTGGTTTGCTCAGATTGATCGATTATTTCTTCGCTGATGAAACCTTCTTCATTGAAGCCACATGATGTTTTTTTGCCACTACGCGGTGTGCTTTCACATTCTTCTTAACAAGATGTTTTTTTACAACATGCTTTTTAACAACGTGCTTTGCGTGAGCGGGTTTGGCTGCCGCGTGATCCATCGGTGCTGGAGCAACAGGCTCCGCCGCCATAACTACGCCAGAAAAGGCTACCGCTGTTGCAACACACGCACCGGCAACCCATTTGATCATGCTTGATTTCATCTAAAACCCCTGATTGGAAAATAATTAAAGAAGCATATAGATGATACGCCTACACTTTATCAAAAACTACAGGATTTTAAAAAAAATAAAACATATAAAATCAATTATTTAAAAGCAAATCAGGTCGACTTTATCAAAAAAACAACACGTGTCGCAAGGTGATGCTATTTTTCGGACATAAAATCAAAAAAACAGTTCAAAACAAGAATGTTCACACCCACAGGCGGCGGCGGACCATGGCCACGGCAAAAAAATAGCCGATCAGTGCGAAAAACAGCAGCACAGCCAGATGAAGCATAAGGTGCTCAACAGGCTGACCAACAATCAAAGGCCTAATAATTTCAATAGCATGGGTTAAAGGCAGAAACTGAACCGCGACTTGCAACGCGGGGGGCATACTGTCCAGCGGGAAAAACACGCCCGACAGCATGAACATGGGTGTCACCACCAGAACGAAGTAGTAGTTGAAGAAATCATAACTGCCGGCAATCGCACTCATGATAATGGCCGGCCCCACAAAAGCGAGCCCCATCAGGAAAACGACCGGCAACGCCCACACCGCCATCCAGCCGCCGGGTACCGCGCCCAGTACTGCGGCAACAATCAAAATGGCGATGGCACTCAGCAACCCCTTTAATGCGGCCCAGATGCTTTCACCCAGAACGATGTCGTCGATATCCATCGGTGTCGCCATGATGGCGTCGTAGGTCTTTTGCGGCACCATGCGGGTGAATACCGAGTACATGCCCTCGAACGATACCGTGGTCATTGCCGATGAAGCCACGACACCGGAGGCCAGAAAGACGAGATACGGCAAACCGCCGACTTCACCGACCAGATGCCCGAGCCCCAACCCCAGACCCAGCAGGTAAATCAGCGGCTCACCGAAGTTCAGCACGATGGCCGGGCCGATCAATTTTTTCCAAACCAGAAAATTGCGTTCCAACAACGCGAGCGCGGCCCATCGAAAACGCGGCATCGCCCAGATGGTTCGACTTGCCTGGCTTGGGCTGGCCTGGCTTCGTTTGGCTTGGATTCGATTCGTTGTGGATCCACTCATTCCCGTAAACCTCGCCCCGTCAATCGTAAAAAGACATCCTCCAGCCCGGCACGCCGATGGATGACGGTCAGCTCCGTATCATCACCGAGAAATTCGAGGATCGGCGCCGGTGCATGGGTGTAAACATACACCGCTGTTCCTTGACGTTCGGTGTGCGCGCTCATGGATCGCAAGGTGGTGAACAAACCCTCGCTGACCGTGCCACGCAATTCGATCACATCGCTTTCCACATGCCGCTGGATCAAATCCTTGGGTGAGCCTTGATCCAGAATTCGTCCATGATCCATCACGACAAGTTGGTCGCAGAGCCGTTCGGCCTCCTCCATATAATGTGTGGTCAGCACGAGCGTGACGCCACGCGCGCGCAGTTCAGACAGACGTGCCCAAATCAGGTGGCGCACCTGCGGATCAAGCCCGGTTGTCGGCTCGTCGAGAATGACAATCTCCGGATCATTGATCAGCGCACGGGCAATGGTTAGCCGTCGTTTCATGCCTCCGCTCAAGGTTTCAACCTTGGCATCGGCTTTTGCCGTCAACTCGGAAAAGGCAAGCAGCGCCTCCACCCGATCAGCCACGGCGGCGCGCTTCAGGCCAAAGAAGCGGGCGTACATGAACAGATTCTCCCGCACGGTGAAATCCGGATCGAGGTTATCCGCCTGTGGCACCAGCCCGACACGGGCGCGAATGGCCCGCGCCTGATCGGGCAAGTCCTGCCCCAAAACAGATAGCGTTCCCGCGTCGAAATCCGCCAACCCCATCAGCATTTTCAGCGTGGTGGTCTTGCCTGCGCCATTGGGGCC
>NCKC01000062.1 GCA_002282715.1 Halothiobacillus sp. 15-55-196
GATGCTGACCGTACCCAACCCCATGCTCACCGTGGTGTATGTGATGGCGGCGCAAGCGCTGTCGGGCATCGCCAAGGATTTGAACAAGATGTCGGCCAAAGCCGGGGTCAAGCTCGTCGCCGGTGCATCGGATGAGCAGTTGTTCAAATGGGTCGCCTGGATAACCGGCTCGAAAAATGCGCTCAAAGGCATTGGCTTTTTCGTGGGCGCCGCGCTGTTGGCACTGATCGGCTTTCAGGGTGCCAATTTCGCGCTCGCCGGGCTGCTGGTGCTGGGGTTAATCGCCACCTTCACCTTGCCATCTGGCCTCGGCGCGATGAAGGAAAAGGCCAAATTCAGCGCCTTATTTTCGCAGGATGCGGCCATCAACTGGCTGGCCGCCGCACGGATTTTTCTGTTCGGCGCGCGCGATGTGTGGTTTGTCGTCGCCCTGCCCGTCTATTTGGTTTCCATCGGCTGGGATTTTGAATGGGTGGGCGCGTATCTCGCGCTTTGGGTGGTGGGCTACGGCATCGTGCAAGCCAGCGCCCCGCGCTTATTGCGGGGGCAGAAAAACCCCGTCGGCGCCGAAACCGCCCTGCGCTGGAGCCTGATCCTCGTCGGCACGCCTGCACTGATCTGGATCGGCTTTCAATTCAACCTACCGCCCGGCTGGTTGATTACGATTGGTCTGGGCGTGTTCGGTGCCGTGTTCGCCGTCAACTCGGCGGTGCATTCCTATCTGATTCTCAACTATTCCTCGCACGATAAAGCCTCGATGAATGTCGGTTTTTACTACGCCGCCAACGCCGGTGGACGCCTGCTCGGCACGGTGCTATCCGGCTACGCCTACCAAACCATCGGCATCGAAGGCTGCCTGCTGATTTCCACTGGATTTATCGCCTTGGCTGCGGTGTTTACCTATCAAATGAGCCGGAGCATGACAGCAAAGACGGTAGCGTCCTGAAACCTCAACGTGGGTGGCATCGGTTCGAAGTCGAACGAGGAATTGTCCATTATTAGACAGAGATCGTCGTTGACTAATCAGTACAAGGCCATTAAGCTCAGTCGAAGATTTATTCGCATGCGAATGAATTACGATAACACCCCTCATATTCGGTATAGGTAATTAAAAGATGAAATCCAAAGCCGCCGTCGCCTGGAAAGCTAACGCCCCTCTTTCCATCGAGATGATTGATGTCGAAGGCCCCAAAGAAGGCGAGGTGCTGCTCAAGGTCATTGCTTCCGGTGTTTGCCATACCGATGCTTTTACGCTCTCAGGCGATGACCCGGAAGGCGTGTTCCCGGTGGTGCTTGGTCACGAGGGCGGTTGCGAGGTTGTAGAATGCGGCCCCGGAGTAACGAGCCTGAAGCCGGGCGATCACGTGATCCCTCTTTACATTCCAGAATGTGGCGTGTGCGAATACTGCCACTCCAGCAAGACGAATCTATGCCAATCGATCGCCTCGACTGTTTGGACCGGTTTCATGCCGGACAAGACGCGACGCTTTTCAATGAACGGAAAACCTCTGTACCACTACATGGGGTGCTCCACATTCTCCGAATACACCGTAGTCCCTGAAATCGCTCTGGCCAAGATCAACAAAGCCGCGCCACTCGACAAAGTGTGCCTGCTGGGCTGCGGCGTCACCACCGGCATTGGTGCAGTACTCAACACCGCTAAAGTCGAGCCGGGATCAACCGTAGCGGTTTTTGGTCTGGGCGGCATTGGTCTGTCCTGTATCCAGGGCGCGGTTATGGCCAAGGCCAAACGAATCATTGCCGTAGACATCAACCCGTCGAAATGGGCAATGGCGAAAGCGCTGGGCGCCACCGATTTCATCAACCCCAAAGAACTTGCCGGCACAGTGACCGAAGCCATTGTCGAAATGACCAAGGGTGGTGTGGATTACTCATTTGAGTGCATCGGCAACGTTCACGTCATGCGCGAAGCACTGGAATGCACCCACATGGGCTGGGGCGTTTCTACGGTCATTGGCGTGGCCGGTGCCGGTCAGGAGATCCGGACTCGTCCGTTCCAGTTGGTCACGGGCCGAACATGGAAAGGCAGTGCCTTCGGCGGTGTCAAAGGTCGAACCGAGCTACCCAGCTATGTTGAACGGTACATGAGTGGCGAAATCGAATTGGATTCGATGGTGACACACACCATGCCGCTTGAGGATATCAACCGTGCCTTTGATCTGATGCATAACGGCGAAAGCATTCGCTCAGTGATCATTTTTTGATAAACGGGAACGGTATGAAACTTATTGAACAAATCAAGGAATCGGGCGGCTGGTTAAATCGCTACCAACATGAGTCGCAAACTTGTCAATGCACCATGACCTTTTCTGTTTACCTGCCCCCCGCTGCAGCCACACAAAAAGTGCCAACCGTGTATTGGCTATCCGGGCTAACCTGTACCGACGATAACGCGCGCACCAAGGCCGGCGCTCAACGTTACGCTGCCGAACTTGGCATCGCCTTGGTGTTTCCTGATACCAGCCCACGGGGTGATGCGGTTCCCGATGAACCCGACCGCTACGATCTTGGAAAAGGCGCCGGGTTTTACGTCAACGCGACCGAGGCGCCTTGGTCAACGCACTACCAGATGTATGACTATGTCACCTCAGAACTGCCCGCATTGGTCGAAGCCAACCTTCCCCTTTTACCGGGCATCAAGTCCATCAGCGGACACTCGATGGGCGGCCATGGCGCGATCATCTGCGCATTGAAAGAAGATGGCGCATATCGCTCTGTTTCAGCCTTTGCCCCAATCTGCCATCCAAGCATCGCGCCTTGGGGCGAAGGGTGCTTCAGCACCTATCTCGGCGATGATCGCCAAACGTGGTCAGCCTATGACGCAACCGAACTCGTCAAGTCTGGAAGTGCACTCATCCCGGTTTTGATCGATCAAGGCACGGACGATGAATTTCTGGCGGAACAGCTCTTTCCTCAAGACTTGCAGGCCGCCTATGAAGCGCGCGGCGGCAACATCACCCTGCGTATGCGGCCGGGGTACGACCACAGCTATCATTTCATAGCCAGTTTCATTGGCGAGCATTTAGCCTATCACGCGAAAGCATTGAAGAATTGACCTGCTGCGCTTGTGCAACTCTGTGCGCACTTTTAAGCCGCAGAAAATCTTGATCATTCAAAAGATACCTGAGAAGAGGGTGCTGAGGCACCTGAGTTTACTTCCCCAACATCGCTCGAATACTGGCCAGATGTTCTCGGCCTTTGGCCTGGCTGACTTCCTTGGGTTGTTCGATGCCCTCGCCTTGCCATTGCAGCAGGTCGGCGGGGATGTCATCTAAAAATCGGCTGGGTTCGGTGTCTTTCCATTCGCCGTAACGGCGGCGGCGTTTGGTGAGGGTGAAGGTGAGTGACAGCCGGGCGCGGGTGATGCCGACGAAGCACAGGCGGCGTTCTTCAGCGAGGCGTGCTTCATCTTCGATGCAGTCGCGGTGCGGCAGGATGTCTTCTTCCATGCCGGCCATGAACACGTGGCCGAATTCAAGGCCTTTGGCAGCGTGTAGCGTGAGCAGGGCGACGGCATTGCTGTCTTTTTCTCGGGTTTGCTGATCAAGAATACCGAGCAGGGTCATGCGCTGGGCGAGCGCGGGCAGATCCATTTTTGTTTCGCTTTCACCGCCTTCGGCTCCTGCTTCAGCTTGGGTGTCGCTGATTTTTGTCAGCCAGTCGAGCCATTCCTCGACGTTCTGCCAGCGGCGGTCGGCGGCCTTCGGGGTGCTTTCTTGTTCGCGCAGATAGGCTGGGTAGTCGATGGCATCGAACACTTGCCGGATCACGTCAATGGCATCACGATCCGGTTGGGCGCGGATGGCGTCTAGCCAGTCGCAAAAGCGGTTCAGCCGATCCGCCGCGCGGATATCGAGCACGCTTTGAATCCCGATGGAACGCGCCGCGGCAAAGAGCGAGCTGCGCCGTTCGCGGGCATAACCACCCAGCTTTTCGATGGTGGTCGGGCCGATTTCGCGCCGGGGCGTGTTGACTACGCGCAGAAAGGCCGCGTCGTCGTCCGGGTTGACGAGCAATTTTAAATAACTCATCGCATCCTTGATTTCCGCCCGCTCGAAAAACGATTGGCCGCCGGTGAGGCTGTAGGGAATATTGAGTTTGCGCAGCGCCTGTTCGATTAAGCGGGCCTGATGATTGCCACGAAACAGCACGGCAAAGTCGCGGTATTCGGTTTGCGCGCGAAAGTGCCGATGCAGAATTTCCGTGGCGATGCGCTCGGCTTCGTCTTCTGCGGTGGCCGCAACGATGACGCGGTGCGGCTCGCCCATGCCGATGTCGCTCCAGAGCTGTTTGGATGCGGTGGTGGTATCCAGTGCGATCAAATGATTGGCGGCCTTGAGTACGCTGTTGACCGAGCGGTAATTCTGTTCGAGCTTGATGCGATTCAGGTTCGGGAAATCGTCCGCTAGCCGGTTGAGGTTTTCCGGCTTGGCACCGCGCCATGCGTAGATGGACTGGTGATCGTCGCCCACGGCGGTGAGCGCGCCGATCTTGCCAACCAACAACCGCACGAGCTCGTACTGCGTGGTGTTGGTGTCTTGATATTCATCCACCAGCAAATAGCGCACCCGCGCCTGCCAGCGCTCGCGCACGGCGGCATCACTTTGCAACAGTTCGACCGGGCGGCCGATCAGGTCATCGAAATCCAGCGCATTGCAGGCAGTGAGTTGGCGTTGGTATTGATCGAATATGCCAGCCAGTGCGCGGGTTTCTTCATCCCAGCCCTCATTTTTGGCCTGCTCGTAGCAACTCTGCGGAGTACGCAGATCGTTCTTCCACTGCGAGATTTGCCACTGGGCGGCTTTCGGCTCGATCACATCTTTGTATTCACTGTGCCCGATCAAGGATTTGAACAGGGCGAGGCTATCGTCCGAATCGAATACGGTGAAGCCTGCGCGCAAACCGAGTGCCGCGTATTCCCGGCGAATGAAGTTCAGCCCCAAGGTATGGAAAGTGGAGATATTCAGGCCGCGACGCCGCTCGGGCGCTAGCCGCTCCGCCGTTCGCGCCACCATTTCCTTGGCCGCCTTGTTGGTGAACGTGACAGCAAAAACCTGGCGGGCGGGGATGCCCTGCTTTTCGATCAGATACACGATTTTTTCGGTAATGACGCGCGTTTTGCCCGACCCAGCCCCGGCCAGTACCAGCAGCGGACTGTCCAGATGCCGGACGGCAGCGGATTGTTGGGCATTTAGACCGAGGTTAATTTCGTGACTCACGACGCAAGCGACTTTTGCTGGCTGGTTGCTTCAAGCAGCGCCGCAGACAGAATCATGGCGCCACCCAGCCAGACCAACAGCGACGGACTCTCGTGCCCGATCCAGATGGCGGTCAGGCTACCCACCAGCAATTCCAGCGTCATGAGAATCGATGACCGCCCGGCCGGCAGCCGTTCAACGGCATATTGCGTGGCGAGCATCGCACCTAAGAGCAAGGTCGCGCCATACAATAGGCTATGAACAACACCGCCCAAGGTAATGGCCGCGACGGGCTCGGGGAAGAACACCAAGGCACCCAAGGCGAACAGCACCGCGCCGATCTGCATGATCGACAGCTTGACCAGCATCGGTTCGCCCTGCATGTGGCGGAACAGCACGTTCGCGCCAGCCAAGGTCAATCCCGCGATCAGGGCCGCCCAATCGGGCAGAGAAAAACTAAACAGGGCTAGCCAGTGGCCCGAACCCTCACCCGAATGTGCATCCCAATTAACATCCGGCCCGAGAATCGCCACCGCACCACCGAGCGCAAGAATCACCGCCACGATGCGGATCGGCGTTAACGGTTCGTGCAGGAAAATCCGCCCCATAATGACACCCCAAGCGGGGATGAGGAAGAACAGCAACATGGCACGCACCACATCGCCAAAGATCATGGCAATGGTGAAGCCGGTTCCGGAAATACCGCTAAGTAACGCCAAAGCCAGCAAACCATACCAGGCCATGGGTGCAGAGCCCGCTTGCCAGCGCGTGCGCACATGCGGCAACACCCAAGGCAGCAGCATCACAAACTGAATGCCATAGGCCAATGCAGCCAGCAAGAGCGGGCCGATGCCCATGCCGTCGATTGCCTTGAGCCAAATCCAGGTCGTGCCCCATAAGGTCGAACCCATCATCAGCACCAGCACGGGTGGCGGATTAAATTTCAAGGACATGACAGCGCCCTGTCTGTTCGCAGGGAATCAACCCACCCAGCGACGGGCATTACGGAACAGCCGCAACCATGGCCCTTCCTTGGCACGGTGATCATCGAATGCGCCCTGCGACCAGGAGTTCG
>NCKC01000003.1 GCA_002282715.1 Halothiobacillus sp. 15-55-196
GAACTCATCACTGTAACGACGCATGGATGCCTTCTTTCCGCCCCCTCGAAGTTAAGTGTCCCGGACAAACCGGGCGGTCATCTATGCTGACAGAGGGGGGGATGAGATTGAAGCAGTTGTGACGCATTGGTTACAGTCACCAACGGCCAATATTCCATTTTTGACGGCATCTATGCGTGATAAATGTTGGTCTCTTGTAGAGGAGTCGACGAGAAAAAGAAAGCAGGTCATGCGAGTTCTCGAGCATGAGGCACCGTATCAGGCAAGCCTGCCGATCGAATGGGCTGATGTACCTTTTCCTCCTCCGGAAAAATCTAGATTTAGGTTCATTGACCTATTTGCTGGAATTGGTGGGTTTCGCATTGCAATGCAAGAACTTGGAGGACATTGCGTATTTTCTAGCGAATGGGACCCATATGCCAAGAGAACTTACGAAACCAATTTTGGTGAAGTCCCTTTCGGGGATATTCGTAAAATATCCGAAGAAGAAATTCCTGATCATGAAATTCTCTGTGCGGGTTTCCCGTGCCAGCCCTTTAGTCTTGCTGGTGTCTCAGCTCGAAACTCACTGCATACCGCCCATGGCTTTGCCTGTGAAACACAGGGAACTCTTTTTTTCGATATAGTTCGAATTATTAAAGCTAAACAACCGCAGATTGTTTTTCTTGAGAATGTTAGAAACCTTGTTGGACATGATGAAGGTAAGACTTTTTCAATTATCAAGAGCACAATTGAGGAATTGGGATACTCATTTAGTTACAAGCTAATTGATTCGAGTTCGCTTGTCCCGCAACGGCGAATTAGGTGTTATATGGTATGCATCAGGGGTGGGGGAAAAGATTTTAGTTTTCCTGATATACAAGGGCCACCACTCCCTTTGAAGTCCATATTGGAAAGTTCGGTGGACGAATCATATACAATATCGTCAAAGCTGTGGGAAGGGCATCAACGAAGGACCAATCGTAACCTCGCCAGAGGTACAGGCTTTACTGCTTTTTGCGCAGATTTGGAAAAACCCTCAAATACCATCGTTGCTCGTTATGGTAAAGATGGTAAAGAATGTCTTATCCCTCAGGATCGAAAGAACCCACGAATGTTAACTCCAAGGGAGTGCGCTCGCCTTCAAGGTTTTCCGGAAAGCTTTGTTATTCCCCACGCTAAGACAACGTCTTATCGACAGTTTGGTAATTCAGTTGCAATACCGGTCATTCGTAAGATATCTGAGGAGATTGTTCGTATGCTTTTAGATAGTGAGGAGGGCGTATGAGATTCGGTAAGGTTCAGGCACGTAAGTTTGGAACGAATATTGGTGCTTATTCCGTTGTAACTGATAGGGAGTTTATAGATTCACAAATAACTTTGACGGACTATGAGGCTGAACTTGTTATTGACCATTTTGGTCTCGGTTATATCCATGTGGGCAATGTTCAATCCAATCCGCATCTTGCTTCAAAAGTTTTACGTTTGTACCCGAATGGGCAGTTAATTCATCTCAACATAGTGTTTCCTAAGCCGGATAAGACAGAATTGCGATTGTATATATCTTCTCGGGCTGGTTTTAAACCGAATGGTGGAGAAATCTGGTTTATGTTTCTGAAGGATGGTGACATCTGGGTGGGAGCAATGACCGAGGAAGAGTGGAGGATTGAATCATCGGAACTAAAGAGGGATTACTTTGATTCAATATATCAAGAATCACTGGATGAAACGAATAAAATCCGTATATCGAAGTTAAAAGAACGCGATGCATATGCTCGCGATAGAAATGTAGCTATTGAAAGAATGAAGTTATCGAATTTTTCTTGTGAATATGATCCTAGACATGGTCTTTTCATATCGAGATTCTGCGGGATGCCTTATTTGGAAGCGCACCACCTTATTCCTATCGGTCTTCAAGGCGATTTTCGTGAATCTCTTGACACTGTTCATAACGTATTTTGCCTCTGTCCAAATTGTCACCGAGCTGTTCATCATGCTGAAAAATATCTGGCGCGTTCTATTTTAAGTTCCTTGGCATGTTCGAGGGATGTGCTCGACAGATTTTCACTGAGTGTTGACGATCTTTTCTCTCTATATGCTATTGAGGAGATTGTTTAATTGGTTGACACGCTCTCTCATGAGAAAAGAAGCTGGAATATGAGTCGTGTTAGAGGTAAGGATACAAAACCAGAGCTCATGGTCAGAAGTCTTCTTCACCGTAATGGGTATCGCTTTAGGCTCCATAAAAAGGGGCTTCCAGGAACACCTGATATTGTGTTGGTAAAATATAAAACTGTTATTTTTGTCCATGGTTGTTTTTGGCACCGGCATAAGGGATGTCTTGATGCTACGACTCCGAAGACCAGAACAGACTTTTGGGAAAAAAAATTCAAAGAGAACACTGATAGAGATAAACGTACTGCTGCAGCTTTGAGAGAACTTGGATGGAGAGATATAGTAGTCTGGGAATGTGAGTTATCCAGACCTGTGGAGCTTTTTTTGCGATTGCAGGCGGAAATTAAACAATCGCCGTACGAGACAATCTGTAATGAGGGAGAGTAGATTGGTAATTCCCATTTTTTGCGGGGCTGATCTGTGTTCCGACTTACCTCCTGACTTAGCGGGTGCAGAGCTATGAGTGCTACTCCTCAAGCGGCTGTGTCATCAGTTTTAGGATGTTCGTCGCCAGATAATCTTCCGATTGTGTTTCTGTGCTGCCGCCGAGCAGATAGGGTCGCATCGGGTTGATCTGGAAGTGGAAAATCAGGAGGTCGACCAGGCTTGTGGTGAGGAAGTGCGGATCGCAGGCGGGATTGATGCCCAGAAAGATGTCATGCAGGGTATGACAGGTTTCGTCCATGACGACGTTCACGAGAAACCTGTATCGCTCTTCGTCCTGCTCGATCAGTTCCCTCTTGAACAATTGACGGAACTTGGGCTTTTCATTCAGGCGGTGGCAGATCAGTCGAATGAAGTTGCCGAGCTTCTCTTCCGCGGGTTTCTCATCCTTCAGACAGCCCATCAGATTGGTGCCGTGTTCTTCAAACACAAAACTCAGGGTTTCCAGATACATTGTCTACTTGTCGGCGAAGTGGTTGTAGAACGATGGCACCATCAAGGCCGAACCGCTCGAACTGATCAACGGCAGCGAAAAACTCAAACTGGTGTTCGACTGCAAACCCTGCGAAAAGCACGTTGTCGGCAAACTCAAGCGTGGCGTGGCGCAATCAAAGGCCAAAGAAGTCCAGCTCGCACCAGTGCGGTTTTACAAGGCGCGGTCGTCCGTTTAATCTGACAGAGAAATTTGAGCACAGCTCAGTTATTCGTGATTCTTCAGAGGACCTTGCGGTCCAGCTGTTAAGCTCTTCATGCTGACGGCTCTACCTTGAAGTTTTTCGAATATTGCTTCAAATCAAACACGCTCATGGAGCCCACAATGCCAGATCAAAAAGGAATCATGTTTCCTGATGGGGTAAGGCAGGTCACTTGCAAAGATTGCATTGACGGCCAATTCACTATTCCAATATCCATGGCCTTCCAGCCGATCGTCAACACCGCGACCAAGCGGGTATACGCCTACGAGGCACTCGTTCGGGGGGTTGCCGGGGAACCTGCGCTGTCGGTGCTGAGCCAGATCAATAGCGATAATCGCTATTTTTTCGACCAGGCGGCACGGGTTACCGCAATCCGCTTGGTTTCTGAGTTGGGTTTTGCCTCAAGAGATCAAGACAACAAGCTTAGTATCAATTTCATGCCGAACGCGGTTTATCGCGCCTCGACCTGTATCCGTGCAACGCTGGAGGCCGCTCGCCTTTATGATCTGGATCCGAAGCGACTGATTTTTGAAATTGCCGAGGCGGATCAGATTGTTGATCGAAAACATCTGATGGACATCATCGAGGTTTATTTTTGGTGAAGGATACGCTGGTTTGAATCACCTGATCGAGATACGACCGGATGTGATCAAGCTGGATTTGAATCTGATCCGTGATATTGACCATGATGCGGGTCGGCAAGCGGTGTTGCGTGCAACGGTAAGCATGTGCAAGGAGTTGGGTATCGGCGTGGTTGCAGAGGGCGTTGAAACGCTTGAAGAATGGTTGTGCCTCGAAGACATGGGCGTTTTCTTGCATCAGGGCTATTTGTTCTCGAGGCCAGTATTTGAGGCGTTGCCTGAGCCACAGTATCCTTAAGTTGCGGGCTGTGCGCACCGCTCAGCAAGCACCTGTGACATCAGTTTTAGCCTTTTTGTGTTGGTTCCCCGATTGTGCTTTTGCGTTGCCAACAGGTCGATAGAGCCGCATCCAATCAATCTGAAGGCGAAAAATCCCGAGATCAAGCAGGTTGGTCGTGCAAGGCATGACACCTTGAGGAGTATTTATGTCCGATCTGAATGACCCGCGTGTCTTTTTTGCCGCCGAACGCACCTTGATGGCGTGGAACCGTACCGGTTTGACGCTGATGGCTTTCGGTTTCGTGATCGAGCGGTTCGATCTGTTCGTCACGATGTTGGTTCGGCTGCCGCAGAAACCACTGGATCACGGTTTGTCGTTCTGGATCGGCATGGCGTTTATCTGGCTGGGGGCCGCATCGAGTGCTCTGGCCGTCGTGCAATACCGCAAGGTGTTGCATACACTGAACCCGAACGAGGTGCCGCAAGGCTACTGGGTCAATATGGGCGTGTTGACAAATCTGGCCGTGGCGGTGCTGGGATTCATTCTGACGGCCTATCTTTTCATTAGCCATTCGGGTGGTTGAGATCACCCATAGTCGTTCCAGCTTGCGTTTTGCTCCAGCCATGAACTATCCTCTTGAATACTGTAACTGTATTCAAGAGGATATACCGTGGACTCATCCGATCGTCTATCACCCCCCAAAAAGCGACGTGCCGATGCCAACGGGCATGGTGGTGCGCGCTCCGGGGCGGGGCGACCCAAGGGGCAGGGGCGTTGGGGTGAGCCCACGGTGCCGGTTCGGGTGCCGCAAAGCCGGGTGGCGGTGGTCAAGGCTTTGCTGGATGCGCTGCCCGCGTTACCCGCCCTGAATGGCAATGACCAAAAACTCCCAGATCAAGTAGGTGATTTGCCAGCCATTGCCCGGTCGAGGGCCAGTGCGAAACCGCTTTCACCGGATGCATGGTCCGATTTGCTGGCCGCATCGGGGTTGATCCCGCTGCAACCGGCCACGGTGTCGCCCGTGTTGACCTTGCCTCTGTTCGGTTATCGGATCGCGGCGGGGTTTCCTTCTCCGGCGGATGATTATGTTGAGGAACGCATCGACCTGAACCGGTATTTGATCCGGCACAAGGAAGCCACGTTCTTTCTGCGCGTACAGGGGGATTCGATGATCAATGCCGGGATTCACGATGGCGATATGCTGATCGTCGATCGGGCCATCGAGCCGGTATCGGGTAAGATCGTGATTGCGGCGCTGGATGGAGAACTCACGGTCAAGCGGCTATCGACTATCGGCGGCGTGGTGCGTCTGCTGCCGGAAAACCCGGATTACCCGGTGATCGAGATCGGTGCGGAGCAGGAGTTGGTGATCTGGGGTGTGGTGATTCATGTCATCCATGCGCTGGGTTGAGAAAATGCCGGTTGCAGCATCCCCCCGATTGGACGGCACGCGGCGCAAGCCGGTGTTTGCACTGGTCGATGGCAATAATTTCTATGTGTCCTGCGAGCGGGTGTTCAATCCGGCGCTCGAGGGGCGTCCGGTGGTGGTGTTGTCGAATAACGATGGCTGCGCCGTCGCCCGTTCGGCAGAGGCCAAGGCGCTGGGGATTGCGATGGGGCAGCCGTGGTTTCAGATTCAGTCGATGGCGCAGTCGCATGGTCTGGTCGCTTTGTCGTCGAACTATGAGCTCTACGCGGACATGAGTAACCGCATGATGCGGATTCTGGCCGATTTCTCTCCCCGTCAGGAAGTCTATTCGATCGATGAATGCTTTTTGGATTTACGGGGGATGGATGTCGATTTGACGTTATTGGGGCACAGGATGCGCCAGCGTGTCGCACAGTGGATTGGTATCCCCGTCGGAATCGGGATTGGAGAATCCAAGACGCTGGCGAAGCTGGCCAATCATCTGGCGAAAAAACAGCCGTGTTGGCAAGGTGTTTGTGATTTGACGACATTGGATGGATCGATGGTCGATCAGTTAATGGCACAGGTGGATGTGGGTGATGTCTGGGGTGTCGGGCGGCGCTTGAAAGAACAGCTCAACGCGCGGGGTATTGTTACCGCACTGGATCTGAAACGCGCCGATCCTGTGATTGTTCAGCGGCAATTTTCGGTTGTATTGGCGCGCACGGTACGCGAGCTTCAGGGCATTTCCTGCCTGCCGCTGGAGTCGGTGGTGGCGCCCAGGCAACAAATCATCGTCAGTCGCTCATTCGGCAAACCGGTGTGGTATCTGCCCGACCTGCGTCAAGCGGTGACGTCGCACATGAGCCGCGCGGCCGAAAAGCTCAGAGCGCAAGCCAGCGTAGCGCAGATGGTGCAGGTCTTTATTCGCACCAGCCCATTCAGTGCCCGGCCTTTTTATAGCCAGGGCATCACACTGCCCTTGGCGGCGGCCAGCGATGATACCCGCTTGCTGGTTAAAATCGCCCAGCAGGGGTTGACCCGGATTTACCGCGCCGGTTTCGAGTATCAAAAAGCCGGTGTCGTGCTCATGGACATCCAGCCCAAAGGACAGGGCGCGCGGACGGATTTATTCCACGATGCACAACACGACCGGCGCACAGACCAACTGATGCAAGCACTCGATTCGATCAATGCCCGAATGGGCAAGCACACGCTCAAGCTGGCGGGCGAGGGATTCGTGCAGCCTTGGGCCATGAAGCGCAATCGGCATACACCCGCGTATACGACCAATATTCGTCAACTGGCGCGTGCACGGGCGAAATGATTGTTCCAGGCGGGAAACGCAGGGCATAAAAAAAGCCTGCTTGAAGCAGGCTGTCAACGCCGTGTTTGCAGTGCCTGAATCAGGATGATGCTCACCCTGACTCAGGCTCTAGGGTTCAATGCTTCGCGGCCCCTTCGGCACCGATGCCGGTTTCCGAACGCACATACTGGGCGTGGAAGCGGGCGCGTTCTTCGGCGGCACGTGCGCTGTTGTCGGTGATCGAGAAGAACCACGCGAAGACAAACGCCACCGGCATCGAGAACAGTGCAGGATAAGCATATGGCATGATCGCTTTAGAGTAGCCGAGCACATCCACCCACACGCTCTTGGAGAGAATAACCAGGATGACGGCCGTCAACAGCCCGCCCAGCCCGCCCATGACGGCGCCACGTGTGGTGAGATTTTTCCAGTAAATCGCCAGGAAAAGAATCGGGAAGTTAGCCGAGGCCGCAATCGCGAACGCCAGCCCTACCATGAAGGCGATGTTCTGCTTTTCGAAGGCAATGCCAAGGAAAATGGCCAGAATACCCAAGGTAATGGTGGCATAGCGGGAAACGCGCATCTCGGTTTTTTCATCCACACGACCGTGGCGGAAGGCGCTGGCGTACAAGTCGTGCGATACCGCTGAGGCACCGGCCAGAGTGAGGCCGGAAACCACGGCCAGAATGGTGGCAAACGCAACGGCTGAAATAAAGCCCAGGAAGATGTTGCCGCCGATGGCATGCGACAAGTGGATGGCGGCCATGTTGTTGCCGCCGATCAGCTTTTGTGCCGCATCGAGATAGGCCGGATTGGTGGACACCATGATGATGGCACCAAAACCGATGATGAACGTCAACACATAGAAGTAACCGATAAAGCCCGTGGCGACAAACACGGATTTACGTGCTTCTTTCGCGTTGGTTACGGTGAAGAAACGCATCAGAATGTGCGGTAAGCCAGCCACACCGAACATCAGCGCAAGCCCCAGTGAAATGGCGGAGATCGGGTCATGGATCAAGCTGCCCGGCGCCATGATGGCATCATGCTTCGGGCTGATTTCGATGGCCTTGGCGAACATTGCGTTGAAATCGAAACCGAAGGCATACAGCACGGCCAGCGCCATGAAGGTAGCGCCGGAGAGCAGCAGTACCGCCTTGATGATTTGTACCCAAGTCGTTGCCAACATGCCGCCCAGGGTAACGTACAGAATCATCAATACACCGACGATCACCACCGCGTAGTTGTACGGCAGGCCGAACAGAATCTCGATCAGTTTGCCGGCACCAACCATCTGCGCGATGAGGTACATGGCCACCACAATCAATGAGGAAACGGCAGCAACGCTGCGAATCGGGATCTGCGAGAGGCGGTAGGAGGCGACATCGGCAAAGGTGTATTTACCGAGATTGCGCAGTTTTTCCGCCAGCAGGAACAGCATGATCGGCCAGCCGACCAGAAAGCCGATGGAGTAGATAAGCCCATCGAAACCGTTGGCGTAGACCAGACCGGCAATACCGAGGAACGATGCGGCAGACATGTAATCGCCTGCCAGAGCCAGACCATTCTGGAAGCCGGTGATGTTGCCGCCGGCGGCATAGAAGTCCTTGGTGGTGCGTGTACGTTGCGCGGCCCACCAGGTGATGAACAGGGTCAGTACCACGAAAATCACGAACATCGTGACAGCAGGTACATTGATTGATTTTTGGGTTGCATCCGCGGCGAAGGCGCCGGTAGAGAATAAAGTCGCTGTTGCCAAGGCCGCGAGGCCGGCCAACATGAGAAGTGGGTTTTTCATTCGTGGGATTCCTTGATCTTGGCCGTTAGTGCATCGAATTGTGTGTTCGCCTTGTGCACGTACAGTCCGGTCATCACAAAGGAAAACACAATGATCAGGAAGCCCGCGACAATCCCGACGGAAATCGTTGATCCGGCCGAAATCTTGGTGGCCAGTAATTGCGGTTGGTAGGCAATCAGCAGGATGAAGGTGAAATACACCAGCATGATGATGAACGCCATCAACCAGCCATAACCCGTACGGCGTTTGATCAGGTGTTGGAAATCGGGATCGCTGGCGATCCGTTCGGCTAAGTCTGCTTTCATGAGGCTCCCCAATTCAATTTTTATTTGTTTTGCCAGCCGGGCTCTTCGTGGCCTTTGACTGGCACTCATTTCGTCCAGCGTTGACGAGATGAGGTTGCAAACCCTTTTTGGGGAGTCCTTTCCACCAAGGGTGCATGATTATACGCACAAGTTTGGGGTGTTGCAGGTGTTGAAAAAAAATTAGCCTAATCATCATTTTATAATAATTTGCTAATTAACTGGATACTGATTAGAAGCTTTCGACTTTGACTGCAGCGAGCAGCCGCTCGGCGCTACTTTGGAGTTGACGGGTGCCACTCGTGGGCAGTCGATGTGTGACGAGACCCGCGAAAACAGCCTGAATGTCGTCGGGTAGCACATGATCCCGCTGATCAATAAATGCCCATGCCCGGGCAAGATTCAAGAGCATCAGACCGGCACGCGGCGACAACCCCATGCTGAACTCAGGCATTTCCCGGCTGGTTTGCAGGAGTTTCTGCACATAATCGATCACGGGGTCGGCAACAAAAATGTTGCGGACGGCTTGGCGCATCTGGGCAAGGTCGCGTGCATCCAGCACCGGTTCGATGTCGTTGATATGCGTGCGTCCCCCCTGACCCTTGAGCATGGCGTGTTCGACTTCCGGTGCGGGGTAGCCCATGCCGAGAATCAATGCGAAGCGGTCCAGTTGGGATTCCGGTAGCGGATAGGTACCCTGCTGGTGCAGCGGGTTTTGGGTCGCGATCACGAAGAAGGCTTCCGGCAGCGGATAACGTTTGCCTTCGATCGTAACCTGGCGCTCTTCCATCGCTTCGAGCAGGGCGCTTTGCACCTTGGGCGGGGCGCGGTTGATTTCATCGGCAAGTAGAATTTCGGTGAAAATCGGCCCCGGCTGAAATCGGAATTCACGACTTTGCGGCTCGAAGATCGATACGCCCAGAATATCGGCGGGCAGCATGTCTGCCGTGAATTGCAGCCGACGGAATCGCAGCCCCAGTCCGCGTGCCAGCGCATGCGCCAGCGTGGTTTTGCCCAATCCGGGTAAATCTTCAAGCAACAGATGTCCCCCGGCAAGAACGCAGCACAGGGCCTGACGGATGACCTGTTCTTTTCCGAGCACAATCTGTGCGGTTCGCGCGATCAGCGTCTTCGCGGCGGCCTGAAGGTCTTGCGGTGCGCGTACCGGTGCGGATGGCATCTGAGTGCTGGCCTTATTCATGCGGTGGACTCGTCTTGGGTTTTGGCGGCAAAGGCACGCTCAAAGGCGGCCATGAGTGTTTGATGCAACGGGCTGCGTTCGAAGTGCGCGCCCAGGCCGCCAAGATCGAGAAAGCCGGCCCGGCCTTCAAGCAGGGCCTGGGCCGTGACCAGCACCTGTGGCGGGTATAGGGCCATGAGTGTGCTTCGATACTGATCGAGCGGCGCGGTGGCCGCAACCTTTAACCGATGGCGTGTGAATGCGGCGCGATAGATGATTCTTCGATTCTCCGGTAGTGGCGGCACGTTGACCAGCCAGTCAAGCAGCGCTTCTGTTTCATCGTCATCATCATTCGGGCCGGCAGCAAACAGCGCCAGCGCGCGCAGTTCACCGAAGCGCAGACTGGCCCAGGGATGGTCTGCTCCGATGGCTAAACCTACGACATCCGGCATCGGCATCAGCCAGTCCATGTCCATATCGTCCATGGTTTCAAACAGGTGCGCGCATTCGGTGGCCGTGAGTTCATCCAGCCGTTCGACATACGGAATCAGCGACAGGCCCACGTTGTTGTTCCGCTCGTACAGTTCATCGACGGGATAGATTTCGGATAGGCCCGGCACGAGGATGCGACAGGCATACAGGCCGATATGCGGGTAATCGGCGACATAAACGTCGTAACCTTCTGCATGAACGATGTCGCAGAGGCGCTTGAAACCCGCCTCATTGTTCTCGGCGGTGAAATCCCAGTGCACGAAGGGGTAATCGGGGGTATCACGAAAAAAGTCCCAGGATAGCCAACCCGAGGAATCGATAAAGTGCAATTCGAGATTTTGCGGGTCGCTGACCAGTTCTTGATCGGTCGTGGGTGGGTGGAAGGCGTGCAGGTCGTCGAGCGCGCGGCCCTGCAACAGTTCAGTGACCGTGCGCTCGAAAGCGACTTCGAAATTCGGGTGGGCACCGAACGATGCGAAAACGCCACCGGATTGTGGGTCGATCAGGGTCACGCAGATCACCGGATACTTCCCGCCCAGCGACGCATCCAGCAGGCGCAGTCCGAAGCCATGACCGCGCAGGGCGGCAATCGCCGTGGCAATGGTCGGGTAGCGGGCCACAATGTCGTCCGGTATCTGTGGCAGGGCGATGCTTTCGGCAATGACCCGGTTCTTTACGAAGCGTTCAAACACTTCTGATAAACCCTGCGTGCGTGCTTCGAATACGGTATTGCCCGCCGTCAGGCCGTTGCTGACATACAGGTTGCCAACCACATTGGCCGGGAAGTACAGGGTCTGTCCATCGCGAATTCGGGCGTAGGGCAGGGCACAGACGGCGTCCGTCACCGCGCTGTTGAAATCCACCCAGTCTTTCGTGGTGATGCGGTACTCATCAGCCAGATAATGCCGCCAAAGGGCGTCATCCAGCAGGCCCTCTGGCCGAACGCCGGGGTGGTCAATGGTGAACCAGCGTTCGCGCGGATCATGCACACCGTGTTTGATTCCGTCATGCGTCGTCTGTTCGCGATGCCAGTGGAAATCGCCGAAAAAATACTGTGAAGCCAGTCGTTCGACAAATTCTCCCAATGCGGATGCCAGCGCCGCCTTCTTGCTGGCACCCTTGCCGTTGGTGAACAGAATCGAGCAGTTTTTATCACGGATATGCACGGACCAGCAGTGGGGCACCGGATTGAGCCAGCGTGTTTCTTCGATATCGAAACCCAGTGCGGTCAGTTGTCCCTGAACACGGGCGATCGTGTCCTCCAGTGCCGCGTCCTTGCCTGTGATAAATGTATGTTCGGACATGAAAAATTCCTTTTAGGCGAGGGCGTTGTCGGATGTGTTTTCGGGGCCATTCTCAGGTTCATTCTCCTGGAACAGTACCAGCAGGGATACGCGGCGCAATTCGCTGGCAAGAACGGTAAATGTGCGGCAGGCCGCACCGGTATCCATGAATTCGATACCAACACCCGCCCGCAGAAAAGCTGCCTGAACAGCGGCACTGGCTCGCAATGTCCGTGGTCCGGTACCAACGATGAGCACTTCCGGGTCATCGATCATCAATTCATTCAGTGATGCAGGTGCCAGTTCAGAAACGGTTTTGAACGATAGGTCGGAGACGATGCGTTCTGGTGTAAGCAGGAAGCTTTTGAAGTATTCATCATGATTCACCCGCACGCTGCTTTCGGTAAAACCACGGATGACAAATCGTTGGCCGGAATCATCAAGAGAAAGTCGCATGGTGAGTTACCTGATTAACGTTGTCCGCTGGCGAATTGACCGATCATTTTTCGCAATGGCACGAAAGCAGACACAGCGGAGAGTGCCAGATTGCGGCCGCCAACCAACAGCGGGTTGTGCGCGCGGAAGCCGTAATGGAACAGATCCATGCCCGACTGGGTGATGAGATTGTCCGCCCGCCGCATCCTTTCATAGCGAGCCAGGGCTTTGGGTGCGCCGAGATCGTCGCTGTCCTTGAGGCAATCGATCAGGGCCATGGCGTCATAAAAGCCGAGGTTGACCCCTTGTCCAGCCAACGGATGAATAGTGTGGGCGGCATCACCGGCCAGCACGGTTCGCTCGGCGGTATAGCGCCGGGCGTGCATTCTGCGGATCGGGAAGTATCCCCGGCGCTCGATCGCCTTGATTGCGCCAAGTTCGGCTGGAAACGTGGTTGCCAGCGCTGAGATAATTTCTTCATCGCTCCAGCTGTGGCGGGTTTTGACGGCATCGACCTGATCGTACCAGACGATCGAACCTCGGGCACCTGCCAGGGGCAGAAAGGCCTGGGGGCCATGTGCCGTGAATCGCTGCCAGGTAATGTCCTGCTGCGGGTAATCCGTAATCACGCTCAACACCTGCGCGGCGGTATCGTAATCCTGATGGGTAGCTTCAATGCCGGTGGCTTGGCGTACCCAGGATTTGGCACCATCTGCACCGATCAGTAGCGAAGCGGATAGTGTCTGTTCATCGTTAAGGCAGACATACACTTGTTGCCCCTCCACTCGCCATTGGCTCGGGTGGCTGTCGGTAAATGGGGTGATGGTGTCTAGCTTTCGAATACCTTCCCACAACGCGGCCTGAATCAGGCTGTTTTCGACAATATAGCCGAGTTCGGGGAGACCAATATCACGCGCATCGAAGGTGACATCGCCGGTACCTGCCTGATCCCAAACGCGCATCCGGCGATACGGTGCCGCGCGGGTATGCCGAATGCGGTGCCACACACCCAGCTGCTGTAAAAATGCAATGCTGGCGGGCGAGAGTGCCGAGACGCGCACGTCGAATGGCGTGGTGTTATCCGGAAGGTCGGGCACCGGTTGATCTTCGACAAGAGCGACTTGCCAGCCTCGCTGACCCAGGGCCAATGCGATGCTGGCACCCACCATGCCACCGCCGATGATGATGACGTCAGGGCACATCGAAAAACCTACTGAACGCGAAGCTGGCGGCAGCCCGCTGTCCGATTGCGGCGTCGCGTGCTCGGCGGTTTTTTTGATTTTGGCTGTCATGGTCAGATGCCTCGCGTCAGGCGCACGAGCCGATTTTTGAATGGAAAGATGCCGTCGCTCAACGAGAGCAGCGCGCCACGCACGATACCTGCACCGGGCAGGTCGAGACTGAACCCCCGCACGAGTCGATCGGTGAGATTGATCGTCCGACGGTAATCGTCGACGCGCTCTTGCGCATAGCGTTTGAGACGAACCGGATCACCGGGGTCGACAGGTTCCCCCCGATCAGCGCGCAGAGCCGCCGTCAGGTCACGGACATCGCGCAGGCAGAGGTTGAAGCCTTGCCCGGCGACCGGGTGCAGTGCATGGGCGGCATTGCCGAGGATGACAAGACGCTCGTCTACCAGCTCCTGAAGGGTGATGAGATTTAGCGGGTAAGCCTGCCGTGGCGTCAGTTCGGTAAATCCACGGAGACGGTGACGGAATAATTCGTCCAGTCGCTTGGCGTAGGCATCCGATTCAAGCGCCATGAGTTCGCTAACGTCTTCGTCGCGATTGACCCAGACGAGCGATACTCGTCCTGCCGGCGCGGGTAGAACGGCGAGGGGGCCGCCCCGGGTAAAGCACTCGAATGCCGTGCCGTGATGCGCGCGTGCCGGCTTTGCCGTGCAGACGATGGCGGTTTGGCCGTATTCGGATTTTTTCACCGGCTTCTTGATAGCGGCACGCACACTCGAATAAGCGCCATCGGCCGCGACCAACAAACGTGCCTGAAGGGTATGCGCTGCGCCGTGGTATTCGAACTGGACTTCAACGCCATCGTTGATCACCTTGTGGTGGGTGTAGCGTGCCGGTTGCAGACGCTGCAAGGTGCCGTTGATGAAATCCTCTTTTTCCGCGCGTTCGATGGCCGCACCTATGGCCCGGTTGCCGATGACCTGCCCCAGTGCAACGCCCTGATTGTTGGCTTTGGTGATGCGCGTCATGCCGAAATGGCCGCTATCGACCACGCGGACTTCCTCGATGGCCTGGGCTGCACGCGCGGTTGCCTCGTCAATCAGGCCCAGGGCATCGAAGTAGCGCCAGGACGCGTCTGAAAGTGCTGTCAGCCGGGCATCGAAACTGCTCGATGCGCCTTCTGGTGCACCTTCGAGCACCGTGACGCGCCAGCCATCGAGCTTCAGGGCATGCGCAAGCACGCCGCCGACCATGCCGCCGCCAACAATGATGATGTCCTGTTTACTGGAATCGAAGCGGGCTTGATGTGTCATGGGGCGATCTCGTGTACGTCTTTTTTACATATGACCAGAAGGGGCGCTCTGTCATGCGTCCAAGCGGTGGCGTGCTTTACAGTCGTTCATGAAGGCCTCGATGTCCTCAACGGTCTTGGGTACTTCGTGCGTCAATATATCGGCGCCCTTCGGTGTAACCAATACATCGTCTTCGATACGGACGCCAATGCCGCGATAGGCCTTGGGAATATCCTCTGCCGCGTCGATATAGATGCCCGGTTCGACCGTGACGACCATGCCGGGTTCGAATTCGCGCCATTGCCCATCGATTTTATACCTTCCGACGTCGTGCACATCCAGCCCGAGCCAGTGGCCGGTGCGGTGCATGAAGAAGCGTTTGTAACCCTCGCTGTTCGGAGCCCCGTCTACCGTCTGCGGGATCAGACCCAGTTCGATGAGCCCTTGCTGAATCACACGTACCGCGGCCTCATGCGGCGCATCAAAGCGGGCTCCGGGGCGGATTTCTTCAATAGCGGCCATCTGGGCTTTCAGAACCAGCTCGTACACCGCGCGCTGCGGTTTGCTGAACCGGCCATCCACGGGCCAGACACGGGTGATGTCGCCCGCGTAGTGTTCGATTTCCGCACCCGCATCGATCAGCACCAGTTGCCCTGACTCAAGCCGGGCCTCGTTGGCTCGATAATGCAGCACACATGCGTTGGCACCACAGGCGACGATGGGGGCGAAGGAGGCTTCACCATGATGCTGGTGGAAAATGCGTTGCAGGTCGGCGGCCAGTTCGTATTCGTACATGCCTTCGGCAATCGCGGCGGCTGCGGTTCGATGCGCCTGTGCGGAAATGCTCGCGGCCCGGCGCATCTTGGCGATTTCCACGGGTGATTTGATCAGGCGGAGCTCGTGCAGGGGTTCGGCGAGATCCTTGAGTGTTTGTGGTGGGACAATGCCTCCGCGCGATTTTTTGCGCAGAGTGTCCAGCCATCCGAGCGTGCTCTGCATCAGTTCGTGATCCGAGAAGGGCAGCGTGATGCGTTCATAGCCGACGAGCAATTCCGGAAGCACATCGTCAATCTCTTCCAGCGCAAAAGCCTGATCGGCGCCGTAGACGCGTCGCGCACCTTCAAGCCCGGCGCGTGGGCCGTCCCAGCGTGCGCGTTCGGGGTCGTTTGGATGCACGAACAGGATGATCTCACCCTCCGCCCGCTTGGGGCAAAGCACCAGCAGTGCGTCCGGTTCATTCAGCCCTGTGAGGTACAGAAAATCGCTCGACTGGCGGAACGGGTAGGGATTGTCGTTATTACGAATGATCTCTGTTGTTGCGGGTACCAGAACCGCAGATTTGCGGCCGACCATTTTCAACAGGCGCCGTCGACGCTTGTCGTATTCAGCTTGATCCAGCGCACTCAATGTATTGACGGGCATGTGATCTTCCTTGAGTTTAGTGGGGGCGTGACGCAGTGCCGTCACTGGGAACGGGCGGATGTATATTGATGTACATCACAATCAGAGCCGCGCTCAGATAATCGATGATCTCGTACAGGTTGATCTCATCTTCTTCATCATCGTGCGTTTGATCGACTTCATCATCCAGCGCAGCGATCGCTTGCAGATCATCGAATACTTCTTTGGCTTCGGGCGAGAGTTGAGCCGGGTCGGGGCCTTTGCCGACGGCGTAGCCATACAGCACGCTCTGTGCGAACTCGATCAGTGCCATCAGACGGTCGCCAAAGGGTTGATCGTCTTCCGGAAAAATCAGGCCAAGACCAAGATTGTCTGCGGAAGTGATCTGATTGATGATCTCGGCGTACATGGCTTTCAGAGTCGCAGGCGTGATGTTCGGTGGTGCCTCATCCGATAATTCGGACAACCATTCCGACTCCGATGCATGTCCTTTGCCCAGCCACAGTCCGATCAAGATGCCCTGAGCTTCACTGGGGCTGAGCACCGCGCCGATATCATGTAAATCGTCTTTGAGTCGGGGATAATGAACAGGCATAAACACTCGCTAGAAAAAATTCGCCAGCACACTGGATGAGTTATCGCGAAAGGGATATTGTCAGCGCATTGCCGACAAAATGATAGACTGAACCTGTTCGTGTTCCCTCAACTTGTCGCGCTTGGCGCTTTTTCCGTCAGAAAAGGCGCATCAAAGCGCACTTGGGTTCGAACGGTTTATTCATACTTTACTATTCAGGGAATTGCGCATGTCAGCCGCCACCGCCAACTCATCTGATCAGCCCTTGGTCGATAACGACAACCTTGCCGATTCGATGGCTGGCGGCGCGTCGGCTGATCCACTTACCGTGCGCGTAGAACGTTTGATTCAAACCTGCAAGACGTTGGATCGACGGCGAAGGGAATATCAGGAAACTGCCGAACGACTTACGGAAGAGAATACGCAACTGCGGCGCGTTTTGTCGCATACACAGCAGCAAATACAACAACTGGTCGAGCAGATCAGGCAGATGGAAGAATAGATCGTATGAACAGCGCTTCAAGACCACTCACCGTTCGTATTCTTGAAAAGGACTACCGGATTGCCTGTCCGCCCGAAGAGCAGGCCATTCTGTTCCGTACGGCCGATTACGTTAATCAGGCCATGGCGCAGGTCAAAAAGAACAGCCAAACACTCAGCACCGAGCGAGTCGCCGTGCTGGCTGCCCTGAATATCGCGCGTGAATTGATTGAAAACAAGCCCGCCAGCATGCGCCAACCCGCTCACGATGACCATGCACAAGAGCTGATCGAGCGGATTGACGCGGCGTTGCAGGAATTCGGTCAACCCTGAGTTGATCTCAACCCGCGACGCGGGCCAATCAATGCGAAGGCTTTTGCTCCTCGGCGCGAATCAACGCGGGCCAGAACTGTCTCAGTGCATCCAGCGGCACAGGCGAGGGGGATTGCAGATAACGCTCCGCGCCGGGAAGGAGGCTTGGATGCTTTTTGGTCATGGCCTGTATCCAGTTCAAATCGCGAAAAGACAGAAAACCATTCTGCAATCGAACGGACCATGCCAACGTCTTGGCAATGATTTCTGCCGGTGTCAGGCTGAACCAGACCGCCGCCATTAATACGGGAATGCCAAGCCATGGATAACCTGAGGCCTGATCGACCAGCAGTAACCATTGCATCAGGAAAAAACCACCCGCAAGCGCCATCAATGTGGCATAGATGTATCGGTTCTGATTGACAACCGCATACAGACGGTTGAGTCGTTCGATCAGTTCGGGTTGGTAATTGAAATCATCGCGTAAATCGATCATGGCGGCTCCTAGCACGTTCTTGAGTGCTTGGTGGCTGTAAAAGCTGATGTGACGATGATATGACATGCAGCGCGCGACTGCCACATCAAATTGTCTATGTTAAATAGACTTCGCTTCAGGCGTATCGGATTGATTCTTGGGTGTAGTGATGCGCTGCCAGGTCATGAAACTGTAGGGAAAGGGATTGTCGGCATCAGCGGGATGATGTTCTTCGATAACCAGACGCCAGTCGCGACGGTTGTACGCTGGAAAAAAGGCGTCACCATCATCGATGGTCGTGTGTACCAGCGTGAAATAGAGTCGATCCGCACGCGGCAGAAACTGGTAATAAATATTCGCACCACCGATCACCATGACCTCGGGTGCCTGATCTGCTGCTTCGAGGGCTGCATCTAGGCTAGCAACCACCGTCACCCCTTCGGCGTGAAAATCGGGATTCCGGCTGATGACGATGTTTTTTCGCCCCGGAAGCGGGCGGCCGATGGAGTCATAGGTTTTGCGCCCCATAATAATCGGCTTGCCCATGGTGATCTTTTTGAAGCGTTGCAAATCGGCCGGTAGCGACCACGGCAGGGCGTTGTTGCGCCCGATGACCTGATTGCGCGAAAGTGCGGCGACTAATCCGATTTTCATGACTGATCCGGTGATCCGCCCGGGAATCTTGCGGAGCTGAACTTGATGACGAGAATGGCGACGGCCAGCAAGGTAATGGCGCCTGTATAGGTAATGATGGTGAAGTTGCTCATGGTTTTGATATCGACCACGAGCACCCGGGTAATCGCGGTGATGGCGATATAGATCAAAAACCGTACGGGCATTCGCCTGGTCTGGAAATAAATCCCGATCATCGCCAGAATTTCAAGATAAATAAAGAACAGGAGCAGGTCGTCGAGAGACGGTGTGCCCTTATGCAAAATGTGGATAACCGATGCGGTGGTTGACCAGAGCACGGCCACCCACAGAACGAACAAGAGCAAGAGATGGGCAATGTTATTGAGCTCGTTGCCGAGCTTTTCGATGAACTTATGACCTGCTGATAAACCCGACATCTTATGCACCCACGCTGATTTTAACCTGATTATACGGCAACTGGCGCTGCGATATGCGGCAAGGGTGCGTAGTCTTCAAGCACGAAATCATCGAAGACAAACGACTCGATTGAGCGGCGTTCCGGATTGATTCTCATGGTCGGTAATTTGCCCGGTGTGCGCTCAAGTTGGGTACGCGCCTGTTCAAAATGGTTGTGGTAGATGTGCGCATCGCCCAGTGTATGGACGAACTCGCCGGGCGTCAGATCGGTGACCTGCGCAATCATGAGGGTAAGCAGGGCGTAACTTGCGATATTGAAGGGCACACCCAGAAAAATATCGGCACTGCGTTGATAAAGCTGGCAGGAAAGCTTGCCATTGGCGACATAAAACTGGAACAGCAGATGGCAGGGCGGCAGCGCCATATTCGGCACTTCCGCCGGGTTCCACGCAGTAACGATCAGGCGGCGCGATTCCGGGTTTGTCTTGATGTCGTGGATAACTTGGCTCAACTGGTCGATGGTGCGGCCATCGGGTGTGGCCCATGAGCGCCATTGTTTGCCGTAAACCGGGCCAAGGTTGCCTTCAGCATCGGCCCACTCGTCCCAGATTCGTACGCCGTTTTCCTGCAGATAACGGATATTGGTGTCGCCCTGAATAAACCACAAAAGCTCATGGATAATCGAGCGCAAGTGCAGTTTTTTGGTGGTCAGCGCCGGGAATCCCGCTTCGAGGTCAAAACGCATCTGGTGTCCAAACAGGGATCTCGTACCTATCCCGGTACGGTCCCCCCGATCAACGCCGTGCTCCATTACCTTCTGAAGTAAATCGAGATATTGCTTCATTTGTTTTTCTCCGAAACAGTTGGCGCATTGATTGGTCGATCCATGATGTGTTTGTGATAGGCATACCACAACAGGGCGAAGCCAATCAAAATCATGGGGAACGAGAGGACTTGGCCCATGGTGAGCCAGCCGCCCCACAAGTAGCCGAGTTGTGGGTCGGGCTCGCGCACAAACTCGACCAAAAAGCGAAATGTGCCATAGAAAATCAGGAACACGGCTGAAACAGCCATACGTGGCCGCGGCTTGATTGAAAAAAAGAAGAGGATCAAAAACAGCAGAATTCCTTCGGCAAAGGCTTCATAAAGCATGGAAGGCTGCCGTGGCAACGGGCCGCCCGTCGGGAACACCATGCCCCAGGGAAGCGTCGTTACCTTGCCCCACAATTCGCCATTGATGAAATTGCCGATACGCCCGGCGAACAGGCCGATCGGTACCAGTGGCGCAATGAAGTCCATCAAGGTAAAAAAGTGCAGTTTGTATTTGCGGGCGAACAGGGCCATGGCGATCATAACGCCGATCAATCCGCCGTGAAAACTCATGCCACCATCCCAGATCTGGAAAATGGTCAAGGGGTGGTGAATCAGCTCCGGCGCCTGATAAAACACCATGTAGCCGATTCGGCCGCCCAAAATGACCCCAAGTGCACCGTAAAAAATCAGGTCGTCTACCAGTAATGGACTCAACGGCCAGTCGGGTTTGGCGGCGCGGTAGCGCCCAAGCGCCCAGGCACCAACAAAACCCACAAGATACATCAATCCATACCAGTGCACCTTGAGTGGCCCTAAGGACAGCGCGACGGGATCGATATCGGGGTAAGTCAGCATTGCGTTGCCTTTTTTTAGGTATAGGATCGGGGGGGATTCTAGACGATTAGCGGGTTGGATGGGAGTGGGCGGATGAGACTGCTTGGCCACTGCATAGATGATCTGGCAAGCTGAACTCGATCAATTAAAGTCTGCATAAATACTGATCGTTTCGGGCAGAAAAAATTAGCCCGGTTGTTATTGGCGCGAGCCGGCAAGAATAACTATGTTCTCGAGCGGAGCGTACTCAGATTAAGAGAACAGCGCCTGACTGTCAGCGATTTTTCAGAACCCTTCTGTGCGACGCGCACGCGCATTGATGCTTGCGATTGTGGCCTCAGCCGCCCGCATGGCTTCTTCGGTTTCCGCTTCGCTACCCATCATGATCAGGCGACCAAAGTTACCGAAAGCACGTACATCGATCAGCGTCACATGAGCGGCCTTCTCAGCCTCGTTGGCGGCCTGGACAATATAACCCGCCGGTTCCGTTTCCAGAATGAACATGCTTTTGCCGGACAGCAGCATAGAGCCTTTACGCAACTGGCGATTGATCAAGGTGGCATGATCGGGGGTAATTGCACGAATGATCTCTTTCCATGCAATGCGACAAGGCAGACGTTCTTCTTGCGTGTGATTGATTTCTCTCAAAACGGCCTCACCGGATGCGAGAACGTCGCTTTGGTTTCGGTAGTGGATTTCCATCGAGCCAAAAGCGCGCTCGACAACCTGTTCACCGAGACGAACGTTCGTCGCCTTTAGCGCAATATCACTGAGGCGATGGACGGCCATGCCCGGCGCGACCTCAATCCACAGGCAGGCATCACCCGGAACGGGAAGAAAGCCTTGCGATGATGTCGCAAGATAGGATGCAAGCTGCGGTTGAAGCGAATCGATAAACGAATAGACGCGCAAATCAATGTTGTTCATGCGCATCTTCCATGAAGGTGCACACTGATTTCATTGATTTTCACTTGTATCTTGATTTGTGCGGATACAGTTTGGTCTGGCGTTTTAATCATCATCGGATAGTTCCGGGTCCCATCCATTTTCCCGGGCGCGTTTTAGTGCATCTTCCTGAATTTTTAGATACTTTTCTTTAAGCTCGGGTGGCAAGCGGCTCGGGATGTGTGCATACGGTTCCCAGGCTGCAAATACCTTTTCATAGAGCATTTGAATCTGTGTGTGGGTCCAGCCGGCACCCGTTTCCGTTTCTGGAATAAAGCCAAACAGCCAACCATCCCGGATAATTTTTCCGATGTGCGTCATGCCGCCTTGTGCGTCAAGATCAAGACCGACATAGCTGGTGTGTTTCATGTTGTGCGTATTACCTTTTGGTAAGGAATGCTTAGAAGAAGGTTTTGACGACGGTATTGAGTGCATCGCGCATGTCAACATCGTCTGTGATCGGGTTGACAAGCGTCATGGTGCAGGCAGCGCGGGCATCAATGCCTTTGGCAATCAATTTGCCCGCGTAGACTAACAAGCGCGTGGAGAGGCCTTCATCCAGACCATGACCTTTGAGGTTACGTGCTTTCTGTGCGATTTGAACCAGTTTTTCAGCAGTGTCTTTATCAACCCCGGTTTCGTGGCTGACAATTTCAGCTTCAGTGTCTGGTTTGGGGTAGTCAAAGTCCAGTGCACCAAAACGTTGCTTGGTGGATTGCTTGAGATCTTTCATCAGGCTTTGATAGCCCGGATTGTAAGAAATCACGATTTGGAAATCGGGATGCGCTTCAACCAGTTCGCCCTTTTTCTCAAGCGGCAGTACGCGACGGTGATCGGTCAATGGATGGATGACGACGATGGTATCCTGACGGGCCTCAACAATTTCATCGAGGTAGCATATGGCACCAATGCGTGCAGCGACCGTAAGCGGGCCATCTTGCCAGCGGGTGCCATCTTTATCGAGCAGATAGCGGCCAACAAGATCGGATGCCGTCATGTCTTCATTACAGGCGATGGTGATCAAGGGGCGATTGAGCTTCCAGGCCATATGTTCGACAAAACGTGATTTACCACAGCCGGTCGGGCCTTTGAGCATCATGGGAATGCGAGCTTCGTAACCGGCGCGGTACAACTCGATTTCGTCTTGTACGGCGCGATAGTAGGGTTCGCTGCGTACGCGATACTGGTCAGTATTTTGTGTCATTTAAATTACCTTGTTCTGGTCGGTGTAACCGTCGTACTTTGTTAGAGCGTGTTTATTTTGCGTCTGTTTTGAACTTGACCAGACGACTTACCTGAATATCAGAGATAAATACGACTCCGCTGTGTTTGCTGAAAAAGGGAGCGAAGCCTTCCAGCAAAGGAGCTACGAGCTCTTCGGGTACGGCAGTGATGATCATGTTCAGCACTTCATCTTCATTAAACATAAGATGACCTTCATGGAAGCCTTGCGCCCCTTTGCCAGAAAGATTGCCGACGATGGTATACCCCTTGACCCCCGCTCGGTCGAGTAAATCCGTGGCGAAGGATTGATGTTCACCCTCGAGGATAATTTCCAGTTTTTTCAATTGGGTCAGGTTGAGGTTTTTCATGCGCTGAGTTCTTCTTCAAGCAAGGGTTTGACCGAGGGACTGTACTGCGGATCATCGTTGAGATTGTACCATTCGCCGCGATCATAAAAAAGGCGATCTCCGGTTTCTGGGTCAACGACAACGACGGTGATCCAGCCATTGGTAATCAGAGACATCACTTTGGGCAAACGACCCGCTACTTCGAGGGTGAAGGCTGCGGGTGCCTCTACAATGGCCAAAAGCCGAATGGGTTCGTGGTAAGGGCGCCCATCTTTAAGCACCGATTGAGCGGGTAGACCGGTTCGTAAGTCACTTAAATTGCCCGTAACAACACCAAAGCGACCTGCAACGTTGTGATAGGCCTTGCTGCCACTGCCAAAGTGCTCGTTATCTACCGCTGAGAAATAGTGCTCAAGGTTGATCCACTGGCCGATAATTAGCGGGTTGCTGAGAATATTCTCCAGATGTCGGCCTTTGGGATCGAGTCGGTAATCGTAAGATTGCAAAAACGTACGACCATTTAAGTTAGCGCCCTCGGTTAAATGTCGGCCTCCGGCGACGACGCTCGCATTTCTCGCCAAGCCCCATTCCGGGCGGACTTGGGTCCAGTCACTTGCATTCCGTTCGATCCGCTTTTGCGCTTTGACCGTGTCAATGTTTGGCGAAGGATGATCTTCCAATGCAGGCAAACGCTCTGCTGCGGTCAGGCGTGTAGCCGCACGCAGCCCATTACGTAAGCGTTCGAGATAGACTAAATGGCTGTTTGGGAGCAGATCAAGATCTTGGAGGATCAGTTGATCAGTTGTGGTGTTGTGCATGACGGACACGAACCAGGTGTCGTCGGGTATGTTAATACCTTGCTCTGACAGCCTTCGGCGTACTTCCGGCTTGTTGGCCATGTGTGCAAGTACCCGTGCTGAAACAGAGCCGTGGCTGCCACCACACGCACCGCAATCGAGTGCAGATTCGTATGGGTTGTTATCTGATGTGCTGCCGTGCCCAGTCAATAAAACAAAACGTGAAAAGTTTTCGGCCAAACCGATGGACTTGAGCGCTTTTTCTACATAAAACACTTGCTCATCAAGACTGAAGCCAATCCGCGCCAGGCGTTCCATTTGCATGGAAACAAATGAGCGATTGATTTTATAGTCTTTTTTCAGCCCTGCGATAAACTGAGTTTCGGCGGTTGGACTCAAGGCAAAACGGCGGGCAAATTCGGTTTGTTCGTGATGGTTATCCATGGCCGCTTCGCGCAGTTCGCGAATCATGGCATCGGTGACTGCTTCGCGTTCGATGCCGAACTCCTGATGAATGGCGCGCACGATCATGGTACGTTGCAGCGAACGGACGATTGAGTCGGCTTGTTCGCGGGTGAGTTTATCCACCAGCAAACGGGTTGCCTGCGCTTTTGGTTCAATGTGATTGCGTATTTTGGTGTAGCGTCGCGGGGCAATGGTTTTGCCGATCATGTCAAAACCGAACAGCAAACCGGCCGCTTCAACCGTGAAGTAGGGTGACAGGATCGAGCTTTTCATCTCATGCAGCACGTGGCTGGCAGATGAGTAAAAGTCAGTTTCAATGCTTGTGGCACCCACGGGCACTTCAAGCACCAGATTTTTTGGGGTAATGACCACCGGGCAAAGATTAACCTCACTGCCCTTGCCAAGGCCTATATAGCTTACCGGAACACCAAAAAAGCCTGCGATACCATAGGTTTGATACTCGCCTACCGTTTCGAGGTTTCGGCGTATAGGCTCGGAGCGCACATCGATACAGAACAAGGCCTGGGCGAAGGGCCGTTTGTCTTTTTTATGCGGTGCATGCAGTTGAATCTGGTTAATGATTTCCCGTCGATAGACCGATTCCATCGCACGAAGCCAGATCATGCCTTCTTCGTTTTCAAATGCCTCGATGAGTGTCATGAGTTGCTTGATTTGAGGCGCATCCATTGCCATGAGGGCGTCGGTTTGTCCTGCCTTGCTGGCTAAATCACGAAGTGCATCGGCTTGTCGTGTTGCCTCGAATTGGCGTTGTTGACGCAAGTAGCCCGGAAGAATGGTGTTGATCTTTTGGGGCTTTTTATGCGACAGCGCATCATCAACATCATGAGCAAACGCGGGTAATATGCAGCCACCGTAATAGGCCTGACGCAGATAGCATTCAGCGGTGTGCCCTTCGATGTATTCTTGCAGCACTTTGGCTGTCATGGGTGTGCGCTTTTGACGGCTATGTTCACGGATCAAAGCCAAGCCTAAAACGAGCCGAATGGCCAGAAAATCGATGAGATCCCCCGGATACTGCTCGGCCCAATAGTAGTGCTTGGAAGAGGAGCGCCAGCGAATAAAACCTGCCCATCCATGTAAACGAGTCAGTTCCCGGGTAATCAGTCCGTCCCAGTGGGTTTCCTCGATTCCCAGTTCGTCGAGGATGTAGGCGATGATGCCTTCGGGCGTATCGTCCTGATCGAGAATCTGTTTGATATGCATGCCACGTAAAAACAAACGTAAATTACGTTTTGCAAGGGCTGTCCAGGCTGCGAACAATCCTTGGTGTCGACCGGGCATTTGGATGGTTGATTGGCCTTCATCAAAGAAGTCGAGACAGCTTTTGATTACCAGTTCATCGAGCGTGGTGCCCATTTGCGTGCCGAACAGCAAATCGATCGCTTCATACAGCGGACGCTCTGGTGAAAACTGCGCACATAAGCGTTGAGTTAGCGCTTTTAGATCGAACGTCTCTGCATTTTCCAGTTGTTTCCCGTGCAAGGCTTGGAACACATCATTATGATCGGCGAGCGCTCGCGTTCTGGTTACTTTGTTCTTAACCGAACACATCAAGTCGCTAAGCAACGATGCCAAATCTAAACCGTTGAGCGTTTCTTGTTTCGAAACAAAATCGGCTATGTCCCGCTTTATGCTGTTTTGATCAACTCGGCCTTCCTTGTTATAGCGCTGGTAATCCGCTCGCGGCAAAAATCCCCGTGCGTGAAAGAGTTTTTCACCCTGGCGAACCGCCTGTTCGAAGGGCAGGTGCTCCAGTCCATGCAACGGGTTATGGTGAATGAACGTCCGCATGGGCCAGAAATTGGGGATTGGCTCGGCAGCCATGTGCACCATGGAACGAATTTTCAGGCGTTTACCCAAAGGGAGTTTGCTCATGGGATCAAGCTCCTGTCCAAATCAGATTAATCACAACAATCGCTACTATCAGGCCAATAAAGCCCCATGTTGTGGTTGAAGAGAGATCGGCTGCTTCTGTCTCGGCGCGTGGCCCGAAAACAAACCCATTTAATAATCTCGTGCCCGCCCAGCTCCAAAGCAACCAGGTAAGCAAAATCGGCAGGGCGAAAAAGGTGGAGGCATGAGCCAGCAATACCAACATTGCAAAAAAACTGGGGAAAACGGGCAGTGCCATGGCGGCCAAGACCACAACGACTATTACGCTAGATAAGCGCGGTAAAGCTCGCGCCAACCCCACAACTAAACCACTATAAGCAGCGCCAAAACGTTCTTGCAGCGCAGTGGCAATGAAGATCAGCAAAGCCGGCGCAACGGACATCCACAGGGCGAAGCTGTGCAGTTCACTATTGGCTGGAAGATCAGCGGCGATAATCCAAGCAAGCGCCCACGCCGAAGTCGCGAGCATCCCGCCCCACTGGGAGAGCACACGTACTGTCAGCAATCGCCAGGCATAAAAGATGGCCGTAAGCACTGCCCAGCCAACGAAGAATCCTGAATCCAGTGGCAAACCAGCCCATGCAAGCAAGAAAACGCCGATTTGTGGCCAGATAAAAATCAGCAGCACCCGCACGATGGGGTTTTTGGTTCGGGCGAGCAGGGCATTGAACACCATGCTCAATGGGAACAAGGGAAGAAAGAACCCGGCCAGCAACATCAAGAAAAAGGACATATCAATACCACCTCATCCAGACATTGAAGCGTTTGGATGCATCAAGCAGCCAATGCGCCATCCGGTCGTAGAGATCGGCCACATAGAATTCACGCGAGATCAGGGAATAGAGCATGAGGCGAACCGCTCCGAACCGATCGCCGAAAATCGATTTCTCACGACTAGCCAAGTAGCTGCTAAACCAGCCTGCCACCACAATTAAAGCAAGCAAGAAAACCAGGCCGTCGAACGTCAGTTTATCGATGCCAGCTGCATGGTACAGAGCGTTTCGGAAGGCTTCTTCGGGGTACAGGAAGTTTTCGAAGGCATGGCCGATGAAGGTGTATCCCAACACAATCAAGGTAAACGACAACAAAATCATCATCATCATGCGAATTGGGTTATTGGCATCAAGATGATGTGTGGCAAAGAGAACCTGAACCCCCGTAATCCAGCCAAAGAACAGCAGCACAATCGCGCCCTGTTTTTCGAAAAAGTCCGGTGCCACGAACCAGTGCGCGATAACCAGAATGAATAGCGGGACGACCAGCGTCGCCAAGCCGATAAATAACCAGGGTAATTTTATTGATGCCGACTTTCGCTCAACCAAAAAGGTGTACAGCGGGTTATGCGGCACGCCGTCGTGCTGGCGTGCTTCATGAATCATGCTGCCTGAACCGAGAAACATGGTGCCTTTGAACAGACCGTGCGCAATAAGATGGAACACGGCCAGAGAAAACGCGCCAAGGCCACATTCCATGACCATGAAGCCCATTTGTCCCATGGTGGAGTAACCCAGCGATTTTTTGATGTCGTTTTGCGTCAGCATGAGCACCGAGCCCACCAGCGCGGTAATCAGACCCACGACAAATAACATGTGCAGAACGCCATCACTGTGAACGAAAACAGGCGCGAAGCGATTGATGATAAAACCACCGGCGTTGACAATTCCCGCATGCATCAAAGCTGAAACCGGCGTCGGGCCCTCCATGGTGTAAGGCAGCCAGGTATGTAGCGGGAATTGGGCGGATTTTGCAAAGGCTGAGAGCGCCACCAAAAAGGCGGCGGTTATCGCGGTGGGGAGGCCCATGATGGTGGCGTTCGGGTCAGCCGCGATACGGGCAAATAAGGTGGGGAAGTCAATCGCGCCATAGGTTTGATAAAGCAGTACGGCAGCCAGCACCAAAGGCAAGTCACCCAACCGATACGTGATAAACGTCCAAAAGGCGTAGCGTTGGCTTGGCCATGATTCCGTATTCTGGCCCAAAAGAAAGTAGAGCATGATGCCGATCATGTGCCAGGCGATCAGCAGCGTGACCAAGTCACCGGCGGCGACCATCAATAAAATGGAAGCAGTCATCAAATCCAGCAGCAAGAAGAAACGGGGATAGCCCGGCTCTTCGGTCATATACCGGATTGAATAGATATGAACAATAAGGCTGATGCCTGCGACAACGAGCGACATGATGCTGCTCAACGGATCGACGTACAGACTGCCCCACATCGTCCCCAGAGAATGCCAGCTTGGGCTCGCATCGGATCCGATATACGTTACCAGTTGATATGCGGCAACAATGACGGTCAGTGTTCCCAGCGCCACGCTCAGATGGGCAACACGTTTACCCAGTCGAGCGGCAAACAATTGTACCAGTAAGGCGGACAGTAAGGGTAACAATGGAATTAGCCATTGCAGCTTCATCATGCGCTTTCTCCATCACAGATCGGCCATGGCCGGTTAGTCATCTTGCTTATACGCAAATTAAAATCAATTGGAATAACGAAGTATTTGCATCAGATCCCGAGCAGCCATTGAAACCGCCTTATGAAATCTATCTCTTGGCTGAAGCCCGGATGGAATGTTTTAGCGCGTCATTGATAAATAAAGTGCCGGTAATTTCTCAGGTAGTCGAGCGACATGGTCGAGGATCATGTAGTGTTTCGGACCAAAAATCCGTTCGACATAATCATCGGCTCTCGGATCGAGCGTGACACAGAACGTATTGATATTGCGCTTTCTTAATTCTTCCACTACGCGCTTGGTGTCCTGGCGTAGATACTGTGGATCGCGCACATCGTTATCGGAAGGCTCGCCATCGGTAAGTAACAGGATAAGTTTCTTCTGGCTGGGACGTGAATCCAGTAAATGGCCCGCGTGTCGCAACGCTGTGCCCATGCGTGTTGAGAGTTGCCCCGTCATTCCGGCCAGACGAGCCTTGGCGAGGTCATCGAAGGCGTCATCAAAGTCTTTGAAGCGGAAATACTCAACATCACTGCGCCCATTGGAATCAAAACCATGAATAGCATAGGGGTCACCAATGCGACTCAATGCATCACCGAGTAGTGCTGCGGCCTCTCGTGCCATATCAAGTACGGTTTTTTCTTCTTCACCGGTTTGAACGAGATCGTTGGTTGATTCTGATAGATCAATAAGCAAAATCACGGATAGATCACGCACATGGATCCGTCGACGAATGCCAATGCGCGGGTCGGGTTGACGATTCATTCGAATATCGATCATTGCGCCAATGGCTGCATTGAGATCGACTTCATCACCATCCTCGATTTTTTTCTGTCGCACCACACCTTGTGGCTGTAAGCCTTCGATCAAGTACTTCAAACGCCGCACTATGGGGGCGTGCTCGAGCAAAATATTGTCAACCACCGCAGGGTCGCCCAGTTTGGGTTTCTTCTCCATCAGGGTTGTCCACAATGGTCGCTGAAGCTGTGATTGGTAATCCCACTCGGGATAATATCGAGGTGAAGCAGTCGGCGGTGTGCCATACCGTTCATTGAACGTCGTGCCATCGTCATCGAAAAGTTCGGTAGCAAGCACCCATATTTCATCCGCACTTTCTGCCGTGGCGTACTCTACATCCAAGGCATGCAGCATCTGCATCACGCTGACGTACTTGCGCTTTTCCTGGATGCTGGCCGCGGTATGTGCATTACTCTTGCCTGTTTCCGGTGTTTGCCACAAATAGGTATTGTCATCACGGTACGGGCTGCTTGGGATATCGGTACGACTTTGAAATACCAGATTTTGCTCTTGAATCTTATCGGCCAGAGCGATGCCAAGTTCGCGCGCCATTTCCTGATCGTGCAGACGATCACTTGCTGCGTCAAATGCCTCACGCGACCATTGGACCAGCGGATGTGTATCCGTTGAATTCTCATCGCATAGAGCCAGCGCAATCCGGTCGAAAAGTGCGCCAAGAGTCGGATTCTCTCCTGTTCGTGCATCAGCGGGCAGGGCAGCTACCGTCAGTTGATTGAGATTCTTCCACAGGGGGGCCAATCCTGGAAAATCTGCCATTGCGAGTTTTTCGACACGCGCGTCTTCAAATAAACCAATGGCCGCGCGGGCAAGTGGGGATGCGTTCTTCGCATCGGAGTCGAGACGTGAATAAATTTGATGTGCTGCGGCATGAGCCGCAGCCGCACGATAGAGAGTCAGACCATCAACGGTTTGTTCGCCTTCAACGGCGTAATCATCATACGCGTCGGGCAAATTGATAAATAGTTCATCAATGAACGGACGGTATCCGGACCGGCTTTCAAAATCGCCGGAAGTGGGGCGTAGAAAAAAATCACGTCCCCAGAGTGCGCGCAAATACATCACCAAGCGGCGCTGCACATCAACAAACAAAACACCTCGTCGCTCGCGCTGCAACACGGCGCGGGATTCAGGCGTGGCGAGACTAAAATAAGCCTCTTGGGCGGTAAAATCGGTTCGATGCGCTTGAATTCCCCAAGTAATCCAACGCCGTAATCCTCCAAGAGTCAGAACACCAAGCAGTTGTTCTATTTGACCAAGGAGTGGACGTAAGGCCCGGGGGGCTTTGGCTGCTACGTAATCTAGTAAAGAAAGATAGGCAGCGAACAGCTCAGCCTCACCGAGTCGACTGACAGCTACAGGTGCCGATTTGAAAACCAATGCTAAAACTTCAGCACTGGCCTTGGAGAACATTTTAATGACGGAAGACAGCAGCTCGAAAACGGCAGTTTCACCAATTGACCTTGTAACAGGACCTGCAGATTCAATAAACGAGATGACTAACGCATCACCCCGTCCCAAAGCCTTGAGATTGGAAACGCTTTCTAGAAAAGCCTTGAAACCCATCGGGCTGAACAATCGAGAAAGCTCAACCCAATGGGTTTCTAGGACTTCAGCAATCGGTTCGCCCAAGTCTTCAAAAAGAGACTGATATTCTTCAGTTGCTGAGTTCATATTTTGACGTTGGTTTGATATTCAGAAAAAAATCAATCTGGCCATACACGGCGAGGATGCGTCGATGTGTCGTGAACCGGAACCTGAATATCATCAGCCGATGGATTGCTGGACTTTGAGGCAGATGGATTTGCTGTCGTCGCAGATGCTACAGGCTTTTTCGCAGCCGGCCGTGTGGCAGGTTTTGCGGCTGTCGATGCAGGCTTGGTGGTTTCGGGTGCAGCCGAGCGCGCTGCCGGTTTGGCTGGGGTTAACGCGGGCGCTATCGCGTCCTTGCGCTCGGTTTTGATGCTTGCACTCAATTTGTCTTCTAAATTAGTCATGACGGGATAACCTCGTTAAGGATTTGATTGATTTCATCAGCCGCTGAGCGGCCTCTTGCTCCGAGCTGGAAAACGCTAACGCCTTCCACTACGGCATTTCGGTACACAGCGCGTCGTCGCACAGAGGTAGTGAGTACGGGGACGCCAAGCCGCTCGATGGTTGTTTGCATTGCTCGTGACATTGCACTGCGTGGCTCTGTTTGATTGAGCACCAACGCAGCTTTTAGCTTGGGGTTGGTTTTCCGTGCACGCTCAATCATATCGATTGTCTGAGTGCTTGCCCAAAGATCTAAAGGGGAGGGCAAAACAGGAATTAACACAAAATCACACTCAATCATCAATTGACAGGTAATTGCCATGTCAAGAGAGGGCGGACAATCCACGACGACAAAGTCATGGTTGGGTTGTGCCAATTTAAGATTTTGAACGGGGTCGGTGTGATCCGAGTATAAGACTGGGACTTGAGCGTCCGCCTCTTTGCTTCCCCAGTCAACCCAATGCTTGAGTGCGCCTTGGGGGTCGGCATCGACCAGACCAACACGACCACGCTGCGTCAAGCCTGCACTGATGTTTGTGCTGATGGTGGTCTTGCCACAGCCACCTTTGAGGTTGGCGACAGCCAATGTAAAGGCTTTGTTGTTGGCCATGGCGTTAGCTATACTTGGCGGCCAAGTCATTGACTTGGGTGGCAAATTTAAGTTCAGAATCTTGCAATGGACCGTCATCCGCAGCAGAAATGGTGACGGTCACGAATTCTTTGGCAAAATGCAAATTGGGATAGTTGCCAATGGCCTCGGATAAATCAGCTAAATCGTCCAAAAATGAACGCGTTTGAGAATAACTTCCAAAATCGAAGCGGCGAGATAATTGGGGGGGTAATTTACGGCATTCCCAGCCATCAACCTCAATCTGATTTAGCTTTTCTATCGCCATGATTTGTTCTCGCAAACTTGAGTGTAAGTTGGGCCAGTCAAAACCAGCAAAACCCTTGAACTGATCCTGTCTAAGATACTACCGAGAAGTTTGCATCCAGAAAATCGGGAGGGAGCAGGAATCATTCAATCCTTGAGCAGAAGGTGTCGCTCACATTCGAAGCGTTATTCAATTCAAAGTAAATAATAAAGCAAAAAGTAGCGTTGGTTACGTGTTTGAAACGCGCATGAAACCTACAAAACTTCCTCAACAAGGATATCTGCATGACACCATATCAATACAAAGATCCACTAGGAAATCAGTCAGTTTCATTAGCTATTCAGATTAGCGATACACCATGCGGAACCGGAGTCATCAGGCGTCTCGGGTAGGATGATCTCAACTTCAGAATGAACGCGTGCAATGATGTGCGCAGCAACCAAGCCATCGCCAACCCGTTCACAGGCGTCAGCACCCGCACGAACGGCAGCGTTCACTGCACCTGTCTCACCACGAACCAAAACGGTTACGTAACCACCGCCGACAAATGATCGTCCCACCAAACGGACTTCCGCAGCTTTGGTCATGGCGTCTGCGGCTTCAATGGCAGGAACCAATCCTCGTGTTTCAATCATGCCCAGGGCAATACCGTGAGTCGTTGCCATAACAGAACCTCTAAAACTATTGTTGAGCACGTTCAGAACGAGCCCAGAAATTTGATTAGACGGTTTCGGCGACGGGTGTCGCCGAAGTGAGCCGTCTTAGGAATATCTGACTTAGGCTTGTGGCGCCTTTGGCAGAATGTTTTCTACTTCTGAGTGAACACGCGCAATGATATGCGCAGCAACCAAGCCATCACCAACACGTTCGCAAGCATCGGCGCCAGCACGAACTGCTGCATTAACAGCGCCTGTTTCGCCCCGAACCAACACGGTGACATAACCGCCACCAACAAATTGACGACCGACCAAACGCACTTCAGCCGCTTTAGTCATGGCGTCTGCTGCTTCAATCGCAGGAACCAAGCCACGTGTTTCGATCATACCCAGAGCAATACCAGTTACATCAGCCATTTAATTAAACTCCTAAGCTGTCACTTTATGCAATGAACCGGAACAAGCCTGCACCGGTTCGTCTCTCCCGATCCTTAAGCTTCAGGGGCTTTCGGCAGGATGTTTTCGACTTCGGAATGGACACGGGCAATGATATGCGCCGCGACCAGACCATCGCCAACCCGTTCGCAAGCATCAGCGCCTGCACGAACTGCTGCGTTGACGGCACCGGTTTCACCACGGACCAAAACGGTCACGTAACCACCACCAACAAATTGACGGCCAACCAAACGTACTTCGGCGGCCTTGGTCATGGCATCGGCAGCTTCAATCGCCGGAACCAGACCACGTGTTTCAATCATACCCAGTGCAATACCTGTTACTGCTGCCATTTTTTCTCTCCTCAATAAAAAAAATTCAAAATCAACTCATCTAGCGATGGTTAAGTTACCCAGTGATCGATGATGCCACCAATCGTCAAATCCGTGAGAATCTCAAAATCACCCGCGCCAAACCGAGCAGCAGAGCCGCTAATCGTAAAGACCCAACATCCCTCAGGGACGCCAATGGGATCGCAAGCAACACTGACCTTGCCCGAAGCATCCTCCATAACACGCAAAGAGATATTTTTAAGGCCGGGCACCCTGCGGGTTGCGATTAAGTCGGAACGGACGCGCATTATTTCCATTACTCACCATCCCACTGATCAATAATCCCGATAATTGTCAAATCAGAGGGATAAGACTTGCTTCCTGCAGCCTCTCTTGCAGCCGATGACCCGACGCATAGAACCCAATCGCCCGGTATGCAGCCAATGGCATCCACGGCTACCTGCCTGGGGGCACCCGGCTTCTCCCATACCACCAGTAGGGGTTTATGCCCCATATCAGCAATACGATTTGTTGAAACCAACGTTTTCTCAACTTGCATGATTTTCATGCGGATGCAACCTCTTCAATCGGGCTTCCGATCGCACGTGCTTGAACGCTAGTGTGGAACTGTAAGAAACCGGCAGCGTTTAATTCATGATGTCGGGCTGAAATGGCGTTTCGAACCCGAATGGCACGTTCTTTCATGCGCTCTCTCGAGCCAGGAACGCGGTCGTCATAACGAAAATGCACAGCTATCGGTATCGGCAGGCCACGTTCAACATTCAGTTTGCGAAAAATTTTGATACCTACATCCAAATCATTGGTATTTTCTTCAACAGTATGAAGGTGGGCGTAGTAGGACATATTGCGTATCTGGATCTCGTCAATGCTCTCACCTACACTGATATAACGTTCGGCATGACCCAATTGATCAGCAGGGTATCGGCCTGAGTACTTATGCACAACATAATCAATTTGAGATAAATTGTTGATAAGTAAGGTGGCAATAAATCGACGCATCCCTTCGTGAGCGATGCCTTTACCTCTTGCCCAACCATCACTGTTGTTTGCTTTGACGATGGCTCCGTGCACGGCAATACGAGCAGCATCTGCAGATAAATTCAAGGTCTCTGCATAAAGTTTGGCGTTGTCCACAAATCGGTGCTCGTTCAGATCACCGTTTTCATCAGGAATGTGAACTCGGATCGCATCAGTATCGGTGTCGACGCCTATCAGTAGGATGTCCACACTTGCCCCGCAGCAGAACGCATTCTCCACAGCTTGTCGCAATGCAATGAGCCGAGCCATTGCGGCATCAACAGCAGCGTGGTCATTACTGCCATGGGCTGCACAGCCTTGGTGGGTCGGATCAGAAGAGCTGTAATGGTAAACGGCAATTTTCAAATACCGTGTCGGTTCATCGGCAGTATTCGGAATACCTTCACGATACCGATGCAATTCAACCGCTTTCCAGTGATTCAAATCCTCTTCAACATCAAACAGCGCACCCGCATAAGCCTTGCGCTTGATGAAATCAGATAAGGGTAGCCGCAGGATGAAAGGGAGTAATCCCTTAATACGACCATCCGAACAGGGGCTAATGTCTATTGCATGAAACCCACAATCCAGCAGGAACTCAATGAATGAGGAAGCTTCGTCTGCCTGATCTAACCATCTCTTGCGAAACTGCTCAGCGGATGCATTCAATGCCCGGAATGTTGAGTAACCAAACATACCGTGAAAATTGTGTCCCTTGATCCAGTTATCTTTCAGCATGGTTTCAGGGAAAGTGTGTCCTAGAGAAGATTGGGCTAGCTCCTGAACACGTGTTATGTAGTCAGTCCCCAGGGGGATGCCCGCTACAGCGCGCAGAAAAGGCACAACGCGATCAAAACGGTTCTTGACACTCTCTTCACATCGATTTAACTGATCATTGGCTTGAAGGTTTGTCAAAGGGTGTTGGCAGGTTCTCTCTGGCAAAGATGAGCATGCAGGATGCTGATCATAAGCCCGATTAGGTACTTGCTCAATCAAGTCAAGCCGAGGTTTGACTGATGAGCCAACACCAAACGGTGCACGTTGCTTGTTTCGTCTGTTACGGGTGTTCATAATCGTTACACTTTACTTAATCAGCCGCGCGCGCCGCCGGAGTAAGTGATCAGACTACCCTGGGTGTCATTACCACTACTACCCGTGATCTTGGAGTCCGGCTTTTCAGGTTTCGGGACATTGCGATTGGCAATCGCACTGGTTTCTACTACACGAGCATTACCGCGCATGGATGGGTTGCGACCACTAGCCCATTGACCGGCGGTACCCGTGATGTGTTTGTTAACTGACCAGTCATCACCAGTGATGTGGCAACGTTCTTTACCTTCGCCACTAACACGATCCATTTGTTCGCTTCTTGGTGCGCAAACCAAACCAGGCTTTTCCTGCATTGCAACCACTTCCGGTTGCGCAGCAGCTGCTTGAGGAGCCGTATTACGATTGGCCATAGCCATTGCCATGGGTTGTGGAGAACCAACCAACTCGCGCGCAGCGTGCCTGAATTCCGGGGTGCCTGTAATGAGGCCGGTTGCCAGCATACCAGGGCCTGTAATGCGGCCTGATGGTGCAATATCATTACCTGTAATGCGATTCTGAGCCGAGCGTGCTGGAGTTTGAATACTAAAATCAGTTGGCACTACTTCACCTGGTGCAAAAATTTGTTCTGGCTGATTGGTGTTCTTAAAACCCATAGACTGAACATTGCCAGTTTGGCTAAACCGAGGGCTAGCGGGAGGGCAACCTGTCTGCTGCGCGCCAACATAAGCGTCACCGCTGATGAGTTGCTGTTCACCGATTTCATTTCCTGTGACCAAATCACTGGCGTCGACTGAAGTGCCGCTAATAATCTGTCCTTCACAGGTCAATGATTGTTCAGTTGGTTGAGCTTTGGGCTCTGGGGTGCTCGTACAAAACGGTTCGAAATGTTCACGACCGTAGTACTCATTACCGGTGACGGGCATGCACCCGCCGCGCTCGTCACCGGACATCTTTGGGGCGTGATCCAGCTGTTGGCCAGATATTGAGGTACCGCGAAGGGTGCGCATTGTGCGCACTTTTTCCGGGCCACCACCGCAGATTTTACTTTGGCCATACTGAGAGCCTGTAACCCGAGCGCATGAACCTGGTTCGTTACCAGTAACCAGTTCGGAGCGATCAACCAAGTTACCAGTCACTGATTGACCCTTGTTCGTGCGATCTTGGCCAACCTTGAACGGACTGCGTTGTGGTTTTGTGTCACAGAAGGATTGGAATTGTTCGTTACTGAGGTACTCAGTACCGGAGATTGAGCGGCACGAACCGCTTTCATCACCAGTTACGCGAGTAGAGCGACCGATTTCAGTGCCAGTAATATCTGAGCCCGCAAAAGTGTGGGTTCTGGCTACTTTTGCAGGGGCTCCATTGATCGTAAGTCGTGAGAGACCTTCGTCTGCGTATTGCGAACCGGTGATCGTGCGCTTAGCGCCCGATTCATTTCCTGTTACAGGCGAAGGCCTGAACTCATCGCTTCCGGAAACGGTTTGATGCGTTCGTGCCGTAACACCAAACATTACTTTTTCTGAATTCGAAGGTCGGGCGATGGTTCCGCACAGTGAAAGATGCGCGTCATTGCTCATGTATTCAGTACCGGTAACGTTACGGCAAACACCAGATTCGTTGCCGGTTACTTTCTCGGACCTTGAAACTTCAGTGCCACTGACCGGACGGCCACGGGCTGTGGAGGTAACGTTTACCTTTGAAGGATTTGGCTTGGGGCTGGTATTGCAAAAAGAGATGAATTGCTCCGTACCTACGTACTCTGTGCCCGTCACTGCCCGGCAAGTGCCCGGCTCGTTTCCGGTCACTTGCGATTTACGATCCACTAGCGTGCCGGTGACCGTTCCGCCGGATAGGGTGTGACCGGTTTCAACTTTTTTTGGCGCTGCTTTGCTCGACTGTATAGAATTTTTGATACGGCCTGCTGGCTTGCAGGTAGGTGCGGTACCACGGCCATAATGACAGAGCATTTCACGGTGACGCTTGGCAGCATCGCGGCCATGAAGCGCGGTATCCAGGTATCCGTCAATTTGATAGCCATTGCGTCCCGGGCCACCTTGAGATTGCGGCTTGGGCGGAACGGCGCGTGTCCCACGCTCAGAGAGCGCTTGACGGCGTGCACGGCAAATATCACGGACAGTTTTGGTTTTTGAGCCAAAACGTTCCGGCATATCGTCCGCTATGGCGCAAATTTCGGAAATTTCATTACTTAATGAAGTGGACGATGCTTGGTCGTTATCACCGGCATTTTCGATCATTGCGTCATTATCAACCACTGTATGCTGTGGTCGAACGCGACCCGACGGCTTGCCGTTGGTTTTAACCGCTTTTTTACCGATAGTTGAAAGCGACTCTCTGCGTTGACGGCAAAAATCTCTAACGCGATTGCTTTCGGTGCCAAAGTCAGCATTGTCAATCGTAGAACACAATTGATCTGCAATTTGGTAATCAGTTGGCGCTTCTTTTACATAAGTGCCTACCTGATTTGTATTGATCGAAGATGCCGCCTGTTTAATGCTTCGGTTTTCGCTAGCCGTTTTATTTGAAACAGCTGCTTTCCCTTGCTTGGACAATGCAGCGCGACGTGCGCGTGCGAGTTCCTTGCCAGAGAGTCCGCTCAGGTCGGCAGGATTCATTCCTGACTGTGAAGGCATGTTTTACCTCATCTTGAATAAGTGCTGTGCGTAGAGAAACGCACAGCGCAATGACAGACTTGACTTAGTTGCCGCGGTAGACCACGAAGGCCAAACCCAAGCTCTGGGCGTAGTTGTCATAAGCCACCAGTTTGACCTGGTGTGAAGGATAAGCGCTCCGACATGCTTCGATTTCAGCCAGCACGTTGTCAACACTTTGTTCGCCGAAGAAAGGGAGCTTCCACATGAACCAGTACTGGTTCATGGAGTTTTCCGGTTCTACGTGCTCGATACCGGGATTCCAGCCTTGAGCAATTGCGTACTTGATTTGAGCGCGGATGCGTTCCGCGTTCATGGGTGGAAGATAAGAGAAAGTCTCATATTTGAGGCCTTGCTTGTAATCCTGCATTTCAGCCATGGTTACTCACCTTAGTATGTTGTGTGATACGAGGGATCAGCGATTTTGAGTGTCGAGTTTGTCGACAGTGTCAAATTCGAATTTGATCTCTTTCCAAGTTTCCATGGCAATCTTCAGTTCTGGGCTGTGCTGTGCAGCAGCAGTCAGAATTTCTTTGCCTTCTTTTTCGATATCGCGACCTTGGTTACGCGCTTCTACGCAGGCTTCCAGTGCGACACGGTTGGCCGCAGCACCGGCAGCGTTGCCCCATGGATGACCCAGCGTACCGCCACCGAATTGGAGGACAGAGTCATCACCAAAGATGTTAACCAGCGCAGGCATGTGCCATACGTGGATACCACCAGAGGCAACCGCGAAAACGCCTGGCATTGAACCCCAGTCTTGATCGAAGAAGATGCCGCGTGAGCGATCTTCAGGGATGAACGATTCGCGGAGCAGATCAATCCAGCCCAGAGTAGAGGCACGGTCGCCTTCCAGTTTGCCGACAACAGTACCGGTGTGCAGGTGATCGCCACCAGACAATCGCAGGATCTTGGCCAGAACACGGAAGTGAATACCGTGGTGCGGGTTGCGGTCGATAACCGCATGCATTGCACGGTGGATGTGCAGCAGCACGCCGTTGTCTTGACACCACTTGGCCAGACCGGTGTTCGCTGTGAAGCCACCCGTGATGTAGTCATGCATGATGATCGGCGCGCCAATTTCTTTGGCGAATTCTGCGCGCTTGTACATTTCTTCAGGAGTCGGGGCCGTTACGTTGAGGTAATGGCCTTTGCGTTCGCCGGTTTGGGCTTCGGCAGTTTCGGTCGCATCTTGTACGAACAAGAAGCGGTCGCGCCAGCGCATGAATGGCTGCGAATTGATGTTTTCATCATCTTTAGTGAAGTCGAGGCCGCCACGGAGGCACTCGTATACTGCACGACCGTAGTTCTTCGCAGACAAGCCAAGTTTTGGCTTGATGGTGCAACCCAGCATTGGGCGACCATATTTGTTCATCTTGTCGCGTTCAACTTGAATACCGTGCGGTGGGCCGCCACAGGTTTTGACGTAGGCGAGTGGGAAGCGAACATCTTCCAGACGCAAGCCGCGTACCGCCTTGAAGCCGAACACGTTACCAACCAGTGAGGTAAACACGTTGACAACTGACCCTTCTTCGAACAGGTCGATGGGGTAGGCGATAAAGGCATAGAATGCCGCATCGTCACCGGGTACGTCTTCAATGCGATAGGCACGGCCTTTGTAATAGTCCATGTCGGTCAGCAAATCGGTCCACACGGTGGTCCATGTGCCGGTTGATGATTCTGCTGCTACCGCGGCTGCGGCTTCTTCGCGATCAACACCCGGTTGTGGGGTGATTTTGAAGCATGCAAGGATGTCGGAATCCAACGGTGTGTATTCCGGCATCCAATAGGTATGCCGGTATTCTTTTACACCAGCACTATACTTTTTAACTGCCATGAGTTCCTCCTGAAAGGATGGGGGATTCGCGCAACGCCCCTGTGGCTTGTCGCGTATTTGGCATGATGCCGAGTCGATGCCATCAATAACAGTCGATATTTTCTATCTTGGGCATAGAACGCAGTCTATGATTTGACTTGTATTCGATGCAATATTCTGCGCTCACTGCACATTGTGATTTGTCAGAAATTATAGTGCTGGATCGGCAGTTCACAATTTTCAGAGGCTAGTTGTGCAAGCCCTTTGGGGAGATTGGATGTATTGGCATAAACGGCGATTTGTTCGATCAAATCTTGCATAACTTGAACATACTTGATGTGTTGATGCTTTTGCAGCTTGTAACATTACGCAATCAGGACCTATAGCTATGCGAATCGGCCGTTATTACCTTTATATTTTATCGTAAGTTCAAAAGTTTGGCTTTGGCAGCCAATGGTGGTTACCGGAATCTGTCTGGACGGGGGGCTTGGAATGCAATCAACAAGCGATTGCTTTATGTTGGTCTTCCGCCGACGTGCTGATCAGGTGTCGGCATTACCTTGTGTGCTACAAAACGGTCTGGCGTGATTGATTTTTTTGCTCTTCTGTCCATTCTCGGCGTTAAGACGAGATTCTGCACCTCCAATGAGATAATCTTTAACTATGAAATCCTTCTCGCTCAATGGGTGACGACTGTTGTGACCAAACTCATCGATCTGTACATCCGTATTGATGGTATGACATGCGCATCTTGTAGCGCGCGTGTTGAGCGTGGTCTTGCCAAGCTTCCAGGCGTGGCCTCTGCCAGTGTGAACCTCGCCACCGAACAGGCAACAATCCAACTCGACCCACAACGGGTGCATCCCGCTGACTTGGTCGAAGCCATTCGGGATATCGGCTATACACCGGTTGTCGCCGAGATAGATCTCGCCATCGAAGGGATGACCTGCGCTTCTTGCGTCGGGCGCGTTGAACGTGCGCTGAAGCATTTGCCTGCTGTGTTGGATGCCGTGGTGAATCTGGCGACTGAACGCGCCCATGTTCGCTATATACCGGCAATGGTTGGGCCGGAAGATTTGATCGTCGCAGTGACAGAGGCTGGTTATGGCGCCCGCCTTGTCGATGATTTTGCTGATGGCCACACCAATGGCATGGAGCCGGTTGATAACCGTCAGCAGAAGAACCTCTCTGCCATGAAGCGTGACGTGATTCTGGCTGCCGGATTCTCTCTGGTTATCATGTTCCTATCCATGGGCGCCATGTTCATCCCCGGGCTGGAGCGCGTGTTGGCAGGAATCAGTCCATTCCCGAATTTTTGGGACTGGGTTCAACTGCTCCTCGCTTCGGTTGTACTGTTCGGCCCCGGGCGACGTTTTTTCAAACCGGGCTTTATCGCCTATCGTCATCTCTCGCCGGATATGAACTCTCTTGTCGCGACCGGCACTGGAGCGGCTTACGCTTACAGTGTGTTGGTGCTGGTTTTCCCCTTCTTGTTTCCGGTCGAGGCCAGGCATGTCTATTTCGACTCGTCCGCAGTAGTCATTGCGGCCGTATTGGCGGGCAAATATCTGGAAGCGCTCGCCAAGGGCAGAACGTCCGCCGCGATTCGCAAACTGATTGATTTGCAGGCGAAAACAGCGCATATACTCGATGAATCCGGTGTTGAGCGGGATGTGCCCCTGGCACAACTGCACAAAGGTGATCGATTTGTCGTGCGTCCCGGCGAGCGTATTCCAACAGATGGGCGCGTGATCGAGGGACGTGCCCACATCGATCTATCGATGCTGACGGGCGAGCCATTGCCTGTCGCCAGGGGACAGGGTGACGAGGTCGTCGGCGGCACGGTCGATCAGGACGGGCGATTGCTGGTTGAGGCGACTTCGGTTGGTCGTGATACCGTTCTGGCTCAAATCATCAAGCTGGTAGAAAGTGCGCAAACGGGCAAGTTGCCGATACAGGGGCTGGCCGATCGCGTTGTTCGCGTGTTCACGCCGGTTGTGCTGGCCATTGCACTGATTACCTTCATTACCTGGATTTTATTGACCGGCAATATCAGTGTGGCGCTTGTCGCGGCTGTCGCCGTACTGGTGGTCGCCTGTCCCTGCGCCATGGGCTTGGCAACGCCCGCCGCCATTATGGTGGGCACGGGTCGTGCGGCAGAGTTGGGTGTGCTTTTTCGCAAAGGCGAAGCATTGGAAACGCTTTCCCGTGTGGATACGGTACTGTTCGATAAAACTGGCACATTGACGGAAGGCCGCCCGACTGTATCGGATATCGGCGGCCCTTCACCCGATGAAGCCCTACGTTTGGCGGCGGCTCTTGAAGGCGCATCCGAGCACCCTCTGGGGCGTGCCATCGTGACTGCTGCAGAACAGCGAGGTGTCATATTGCCTGCTGCCGAGGACTTCCGCTCTATCGTCGGTGCTGGCATCGAAGGCATGGTTGAGGGGCACAAAGTGCGTGTTGGTTCTCGCCATTTTCTTGAACGTGAAGGCGTGGATCTCGGCTCGAATTCCACAGAAGTCGCTCAATTTGAAGAGGCAGGCCAAACGACCGTATTTGTCTCTGCTGATAGCACGTTTCTCGGTTGGCTGGCGATTGCTGATCGGATCAAACCCGAGGCAAAAAGCGTGGTTGGTGCCTTGCGCCAGCGGGGCATCCATATCGCGATGGTCACCGGAGACTCGAAGCGGACTGCCCAAACGGTTGCCACCATGCTGTGTATCGACGAGGTACACGCAGAAATTCGCCCACAGGATAAGGCCAGGGTGGTTGGCGAACTTCAATCCAAGGGACGTCGCGTTGCATTTGTTGGCGACGGTATCAATGATGCGCCTGCATTGGCTCAGGCCGATGTCGGCATCGCGCTGGCTTCGGGCACGGATATCGCCATCGAGGCGGCCGATGTCACGCTCACGCGCGGCCAATTGCGCGAGGTGGTTACGGCAATAACAGTCGCGCGACACACCCTCTCCAATATTCGCGGCAATCTATTCTGGGCCTTCTTTTACAACATTCTTTTGATCCCCATCGCTGCGGGCGTTGCCGTTTCGATCGGCATTCACCTCAATCCGATGGTGGCTGGAGTGGCAATGGGCTTATCCTCGGTGTTTGTGCTGGGGAACAGTCTTCGTCTCAAAAGGCTCAAAGCATTTCAACCAGCTCCAATCACCCAATCAACCAATATCCTGTCTCACCCCAAAACCGAGAGGTATTTCCCATGAGTTCTTATGTTTTCTCCGTCACCAGCCCGAAAGATTATGAATCAACCATACCCATGGTTACCGAGGCATTGAAACAGGAAGGCTTTGGTGTACTGACTACGATCGATGTGGCCGCCACACTCAAGGCAAAATTAGGCCTCGAACGAAAGCCATACATTATTCTGGGCGCCTGTAACCCGAACTTCGCTCATCAGGCACTGGAAGCCGAACCGGATATCGGCGCTCTTTTACCCTGCAACGTTGTCGTGCGCACCGAACCGGATGACTCGGTGAGCGTCGTATTCATGGATCCGGTATCCGTTCTGGGGATGGTTAACCACCCCGGCGTGGACAAGATCGGTCACGAGGTGCGTGAAAAACTCATGCGCGTCGCCGAGGCTGTTCGCGGTTGATCAAAGCACTTTGAATCAGGGGGATCAACAATGAGTGAAATCAAGTTAAAAATTACCGGCATGACCTGCGAACACTGCGTTCGCGCGGTCACCAAGGCACTAAAGGACGTGCCGGGTGTAACCGATGTTGAAGTAACTCTGCAACCAGGTTCCGCAGTCGTTCATGGTGAGATGGACCCGGCCGACCTCATCTCTGTGGTGACCAGAGAGGGGTATGCAGCGGTGATTCAGAATTGAATGTTTGAATACAGATTGGCGGCACCAATCCGCATCTGAGTTATCTCAGGGAGCCTCGAAAAACCCCATCCATGTAGTTTTTCGAGGTACCCCTATATTTTTTAGAGGGCGAAAATCAAAAGAATGGGTACCTCGAAAAACCGTAGCGGGCTGTCGCCAGCTCCGCGTTAGCGGCTCGAGTGCAAGGCGGACGGAGCGCAACGACCGAGACATGTCAAATAGATAGGCGAGGGAGTGAGCACCGCCCAACGCTGCAATCGAGTCGCGCTGTAGGTTTTTCGAAGTGCCCGAATGTGATTTTTGATTTTCTTCATGAACACTCATTTGCATGATCGTTCATGGCGTCACATCCCAACGTCGCACGGTACCTCCGATTTAATCAGAGCTTCCTTAAGATCGCTTATCGACCCGAGGCAATAAAAGCCAGTGGCCAACGGCAAATAGTAATGAAAAATACACTGCCGCCATCCCCCAAGCAGATAACCCGAGCATCAATGGGTTGTATCCAAGAACTGGCGCGAAGACACGTAGTAACCAAATCAACGGTGTGGTAATAAAAAAAACACGGAGCCAGTTGGGCATAACTATGCTGCGTCCACTATGGCCCGCACTCACACGCAACAACATTCCGGGGCCTAGAACACCGAGTATGCCAATGCCCAATCCATGAATTCCGGCATCCCACAGCATTGCGGCCAGATTTTTATTTGTATGAATCAAGACACTTACTGTCATGATAAGCAAGCCCGCCAATGTCAATGCGAAACCGGCATAAAGCACAAGTAACATAGGTTCACGACGCACAACTGGGTGCCACCAGCGCAATACGCCCCAGCAACCAAGCAGAATGATTATTGTTGAGGTCGCGCTCCATAGCAGTGTATAACCCGGAATTTGCGGAATAAAACTTAAAAGTAGCAGCACGAATGGCGCTACGCCAAAAGCAATTGCTGCGTAACTTCCCAGCGAATTGGAACGTACACCCGCCCGAACGGTAGTAAAGGCCGGGATAATGCGTTGCGAAATAAACAATAAGACTGCGAGTATTGGCCATAACCCCATAACGGCAACTTGCTCTTGTAAATTTGGTTCATTGATATGGATGCTAAAATAACCATCCAAAAAAGCAATAAGTAATAAAGAAAATGGAAATAACAGATTATGCCACTGACTAGTACGGATAACGGAAAATAAAATAGCTGAGCCAATAATTATCTCTGGGATTATTGATAAAATGTAAGCCCATTCGCTGTGCATTCCAAAGAATAAAAAAGTGCCACGCGCACAAAGCCATATCGCAGTTGTTACAACCAGCCCAATCGGTGGTAGTGGTCGTCGCCCCGTCCAGTTCTGTACCGCTGTCAACAAAAAGCCGGCAAGAAGAGCAAAGCCTAATCCGTATATCATTTCATGAGCGTGCCATCGCCAATCCGTGAGCGACGGAGATAATTCAATATCAATGTGCAAACCAGTCGATGTGATTAGCCAAGGTAGCCCCCAAGCTGAAAACATCAGGCTCCCACCGACAAGAAAGAGCAAGAACCAAGGACGAAAACCAATACTGAACAAAACAGGTGATTTCATCGCATGAGTCCATCGGTTGTTGAATTAATTAGGCAGCACTGCTCAAGACTCGGGAAAAGCTCATGTTCCTCAAATTTAATATGCTCTGCGAGTAACGCACCCAAGGCAATAATTTGTTCTTGATCTTGCATGGAATTGCTGTGCTCAAGACGCAAAAACATCGCCATAATCACAATATGCTCAAAAATCATGCGGGATAGTTGCGCCATGATTGGATGCGTGTCAGCCAAGCCACAAACCAAGCTCGAAAATAAAGACTCTTCATCGCTGAAGTGGTGTGAAAGTTCTAATTTTTTCGCTCTAAGGTCAGCCGGACCCCACTTTCCTTGTTTAAGCTGCCGTGCGAGGCCCAAGGTTTGGTGGTGAGTGCGAGACAGTGGCTGAAGTTGAGCGTGTCTTCTCATCGGCATCTCCTGTGGTTGAAAATTTTAAAGCAGCATTTATTGATGTATAATATATACATCATTTATTAATGCAAGGAGAATGCTGGTTGATTTTACTTTTTTTGGTTAAGGTGCTGGATAAATACAATATGAAAAATCAGGGTTTTGTATGCAACTGAACCAACAGACCGACTTCGCTCTTCGCGCACTTATGCTGCTAGCCCAAGAGGAAAATAACAGCTCACCTCGACTTCTAACTATTCGTGAGATTTCTGAGTTACATCGCATATCGCGCAACCACATGATGAAGGTGATCAACACGCTTGTTGAGCAAAATTTTGTCGAATCAAAGCGGGGACAAAATGGCGGGTTAAAACTTAGTCGCCCAAGCGATGAGATACGTGTCGGTGATGTAGTGCGCGCGCTAGAAAATAACTGGAACTTGGTGGAATGTTTCTCCCCAGAGAGACAAACTTGCCAAATTCTTTCGAGTTGTAAACTCAAATACTTGCTTCGTAGGGCGCTTAATGCATTTTTTGAAGAGCTGGACCAGTGCACTCTGGCTGATATTTCTGTTCGGATATTGCCTTCACTACCAAGTACAGCCTCAAGAAGCAACTGAATAATTGTGAGGGTTCGACATCTCCCCGAGTTGTTTCGATGGGCCTAATCCTGCCGAGGTTTAACCGAGGTGATAACCAACTTAATTTATTGATGCCCGGATACTGAATCAGACTACTGCCATTCTTATTGGTATTGATCGCGGGCTCTTTTGCAAATTTACAGTTCATAAGGGTTCCGGTATAATTGCATGCACTTTGCCCGGGTGGTGAAACTGGTAGACACAAGAGACTTAAAATCTCTCGAAGGCAACTTCGTGCCGGTTCGATTCCGGCCCCGGGCACCATGTGACCGTTTTATAGATTCCATTAAGATTCGTAAAACATTACTAAACCCGCAATCTGTAATGGTTTGAGGGTTTTTTTACGCCCGCAATATCCAAAAATAATCTTTTACACACAATGGCTCTTGGTGGAAATTTTGATAGTAATACCCCTAATTATCGGACTGTGCAAAAACTAGGCTTTATGCAGTCATTAGTTGCCCCACGCTGGCATTCGCTTCTTGTGGGCAACGGTGATCCCTTTGAGCGCGTCACAACTGAACCCATGAAAGGGTACCTCGAAAAACCCCATCCATGAGATTTTTCGAGGACGTTCGTCGCAGGAAACCCGCGACGAACTAACGCTATTTCAATTACTTATGCGATGCGCAGCACCACATCCTTGTGGTGCATGGGCACCTCGAAAGGTTTTTCGAGGTGCCCGAAACTAGGGTGCGGAGCAGAGTTTTTAGAATGACGTTAATTTCCAGAAGATTTTTTTCACAGACTAATCACAGGGAAAATGTGAAGGAGCTGGAATAGCGTCAGAATTGGTGCGCCCGACTGGATTCGAACCAGTGACCCCAGCCTTCGGAGGGCTGTACTCTATCCATCTGAGCTACGGGCGCAATTTTGTGTGCGCATATTACCTGCTCGTTGCGTTACTGTCCACACAAAAAGCTTTGGGTTATCAATTAGATATTTGTGTAGATTGATGATAATAAAGAACTAATTTCTGAGATGGATGTTGCGGCATACTGACTGGCAACAGTAATCTTTCTTCTGGAACTGTTAAAAAGCAGGAAATCGGGATATGGCACGATCAGATCTATTCTGACTCCATCAAGCGGTTCCACAAGCCCGTATACCTCGTAGGCTGATTTAACTGGATTTGACGTTCTATATCCGTCCGTGAAAAGGGGGGAAGAATTCCTCCTCACTGAGGAGTACCTCGAAAATTCTGCTGTTCGCCCCGATTGCTGCGTTGAGCGGTGCTCGCACCCTCGCAAATCTATTTGATATGTCTTGGTCGCTGCGCTCTGGCCGCCATGCACTCGGGTCGCTAACGCGGAGCTGGCGTTAGCCCGTGACGGTTTTTTGAGGTGGCCTGATCACTAAAACGACAAGTCGGCGTATGATCAAATCAATGCCTCAAACTTCCGTGGCTATTTCGGTAACTTCCATCGCCATTCTTGTTTCCGCGGCTCGTGCGCCCACTTCCATAACGATACTGTTGCGTGTATTGACTTTCATTGCCCACACCACGAGGCTGTTGGTTTATCATTCTTGATTGGTTTTTATTTTGGTTATTTAGTCGCTCAAAATCGGCAGATGTCGGAGCTTGACGCTGCTGGGACTGAATCTGTTCTTGGTTCATGGATCGCTGTGAGGATTGGGGGGGAGTCTGCGTATCGGCCCATGTTTGGGTTGAGATAGCGGCGATGCCAATCAGAACACTGCCGATTAATGTTGTTTTGGTGGCGCGCATCATGTTTCTCCTTGCTTGATGAATCGCGCCAGTGTGCAGCCAAGTCATTACGGGGCTATTGCCGAACTGTTACCAACTGTTACCACAGGATTTGTTTTTATACGTCGGATATTCCTTTATGTTTCAAATAGGTATGCCATTTTTGCCAATCGGGCATAAATCGGTCCATGAAAGCATAAAAACGGGCGTTATGGTGCCGTTCGTGAAGATGAACGAGTTCGTGCACAAGGACCATATCGATGCAGCCTGCCGGCATATGTATGAGTTCGAGATTCAGCCAGATTCGCCTGTCGCGAATATTGCAGCTGCCCCAGCGCGTCTTCATCCGTTTGATTCCGATGAAGTTGATTCCGACACCGACTTTTTCGCACCAATGCGGCAAACGAGTCGCGAGATAGTCCTGAAGGGCGACCCTCAATTGTTGCGTGATCGCCTCGTGCAGTTGGGTTTGATTCAAGGCATTCGCATGTGTGAAGACCTGTATCGTTCCATTTTCGATCAGCGTCTGATTCCGTTTGGAGTCGGTATGAACACAGATGAGGTGATCCTGATCGAACAGGCGAATGGTTGAACCGTCAGAGATCGCATCAGAACGGTTTTGAAGGGTTCTTTGCGATTTGATCTGGTTTTGTTTTTGGGCAATCCAGTCCTGCTTTTCCAGCAGAATCCGGTGGATCAGAGGTAAGGCGATATGGTGGGGCGCGCTAACCTGTAGTTGTGCATCCGCGCGCCCGATGCGCAGATACACGCCCTTGATCGCCTTGCGGGTAAGCTTGAACGCCATGCCAGTCTCTGGCAGAAGTTCGTCGGTGATCACCACCTTGGGCCGCGTCTGCACGTTCGGTGGACGCCTCCGACCCAGACTGAACATGCTTGATTCCTGGCGCCTTAATTACTTGATTTGGCTCTGGGCGTTGGCTCTGGCTCGCTTGAGCAGGAATTCGCTCAGCAAAGCGACTGGCCTGCCGGTGGCGCCCTTGTTCTCGCCTGTGACCCAGGCCGTACCGGCGATGTCGAGGTGTGCCCAACGGTAATCCTTGGTGAATCGGGAGAGGAAGGCAGCCGCAGTGAGTGCACCACCTTCGCGACCACCGATATTTGCCATATCGGCAAAGTTGCTCTTGAGCTGCGGCTGGTAGTCATCCCATAAAGGCAGTTCCCATACCCGGTCATGACTGATTTCACCGGCCTTGGTGATTTCTTGGGCCAGAGCGCGGCTATTGCTGAATAATCCACTCGGTATGCGGCCCAGCGCAATGACGCAGGCGCCGGTCAGGGTCGCCATGTCGATGACGACATCGGGTTTGAAGCGTTTGGCATAGGTGAGCGCGTCGCAAAGAATCAGTCGGCCTTCGGCATCGGTATTCAACACTTCTATTGTCTGACCGGACATGCTCTTGATGATGTCGCCCGGTTTCAATGCGTTGCCGTCGGGCATGTTTTCCACCGTGGGCACCAAACCCACGACATTGATCGGCAGCTTCAATTCCGCCACGATCGAGATCAAACCGATGACAGCCGCTGCACCGGCCATGTCGTATTTCATCTGATCCATGTCGAGACCGGGCTTGAGCGAGATGCCGCCGGTGTCGAACGTTACCCCTTTGCCGACCAGCACGATGGGTTCTTCGTCATCACAACCGCCCATGTGTTCCATGATGATGAATTTGGGTGATTCAACACTGCCCTTGGCGACTGCAAGCAGGGCATTCATTCCCAACGCTTCCATGCGGGACTGATCCAGCACTTCAACAGCAAGATGTGGATGGGTTTCCATCAACTTGCGGGCCTGATCGGCCAGCGCGGTTGGTGTGCAGAGGTTCGGCGGGAGGTTGGCCAGATTCTTGGTGAGATGAATCCCCGAGCTGATGGCCATGGCTTCGCGCACGTGGTTTTCTGCTTCAAGTAGGCCACGGCGACTGGGTGTGATGAAGGTGACCTTACGCAGCGGGCGGCGTGGTCCCGGTTCCGGCGTCGATTTGAACTGGTCGAAGCGGTAAACGGCGGCATCGATGGCCAGTACGCTTTGGCGGAGAATCTGTTCTAATTCAATGCCTTTGATGTCAATTTCGGTCAGGTGGCTGACGCACTCGGTCGTGCCACGATAGTGCAGTGCCTTAACGGCCGCGGTGGTGGCCTTGTTCAGGGCATCGAGGTCAAATTCACGCTCTTTGCCCAGCCCGACCAGCAAGACGCGTTCGGCCTGAATGTTCGGCACCCCGTGGATCAGCAGCGTGTCGCCGAGTTCGCCTTCCATGTCTCCACGACGGGTAATGGCACTAAGGTGGCCATCGCTGGCCTTGTCGATAGTCTCTGCCGCATCTGATAATTTTCTGGCCTCAAAAACACCGACAATCAGGCAGGAAGATCGTTGTTTTTCCGGCGCGCCACTTTTGACTGAAAATTCCAACACGGCAAAGCTCCTGTAAACTGAGGGAGGAAACGGTGATTCTATCAGATCGGGCCGCTCTATCGTGGTATCTTGAACGAAACCGGCGGTAGAACGGTCACAGACATAACCCTTTTTGATTTTGAGCAGGAAAACGGTCATGAATCCACAACAAGACGATTCCAGGGAAGAATTCGAGCCCGGGGTAGAAAACCCGCATCGCTTTGAGCCTAAATATGCCAAATCGGGTATCGGGCAGTTTTCGAAGGTGTTGATCGTGGTGGGGGCGATCATGACCACAATCGGTGTGATTGGCGGCTTCAGCGCCATGTTCCTGATGAAGGACGGCAGCCACTCGGTGTTTCTCGATCTGTTGATGCTGGCACCGCTCGGTTTTCTGATGGCGTTTACCGGCATTACCGGTTGGGTCATCAGCGGCGGGAAGTAAGTTTGCAGGTATCAAGACGTCAACACAGTACCCGCAAGACAGCGAATCAATCGAGTGCCCGGTTCTATTTAGCGTTCAGCGCATTTAGATCGGCAGCATCGAATTTTCGCGCACCCGGAACGCGCCCGGCTCCGGCAAAATGCTTACGCCAGTAGGCGTTGTTCAGGTGGGCGAATGTAACCTGCTCGCCCTTTCTGGGGGCATGAATGAAGCGGTTGTCACCAATATAAATCCCGACATGATCGATCTTGCGACTGCGGATCTTGAAAAACAGCAGGTCACCAGGCTTTAGCTGTGAGCGTGCAATGCGTTCAGTGAATGCGTATTGGTCACGTGCGGTGCGCGGCAGTTCGATGTCGGCCTTCTTGTATACGTAACTGGTCAGTCCGCTACAGTCGAATCCTTTTTTATTCGATGTGCCGCCCCATTGATAAGCGGTGCCAAGCTGGCTGATCGCCTGCAGGATGGCCTCGGTTGCAGCAGTCCGCACTCCATTCGGGTCATCGATGGCCTTGATCGGTGCCGAGGGAAGCTTGGGGCTTAAAGTGCTGTTCTTAAAGCTATAATTTTCATCTTCGCTTTGTGGTGTGGCATTAAACCAACCTAAGCCATTGCTTGCCTGATTACTATCTTCATTCGGGAGTGTGGCGCAACCACCAAGGCCGAATGCAGCGCAAACAATCACCCCCAATGCGGGCAGTAGATGTTTCCTTACGCTCGCATCAATTGTCGCGTTATGCGTCGTCGCGATGCCGGATTTCGAACACACTGCGTCGATTTGGCGTGCGGGCAAAGTCACCTGGCAATGTTTTTCTTGATAAGTCATTGATATTGAATTCATCCAGCAATTTGGGTGACAATGTAAAGCCTTTTAGGTTGTTTGAAAAGATTAAAGTGCCATCGTCACGCAACAGGTCCATGCAGCTGTGCACGATGAATTCATGGTCTCGTTGAATATCCAGGGTGTCCTGCATGGCTTTTGAGTTGGAGAATGTCGGTGGGTCACAGAAAATGACATCGAATCGTTCGGGTTGATAGATGGTATTGCTGCGCTGTTCGAGCCAGTCGAGCACATCGGCGCGAATCAGGCTGTGTTCCGTGCACACCTTGAGATTGTTCAATGCAAAATTTCGCTCGGCCCAGTCGAGATAGGTGTTCGATAAATCAATCGAAACGGTGCGACTGGCGCCCTGATGTGCGGCGCGAACCGATGCGGTTGCGGTATAGCAGAACAGATTGAGCAGTTTTTTCCCGCGCGACAGTTCCGTGACGCGGTCGCGTACCAAGCGATGATCCAGAAACAGCCCGGTATCCAGATAGTCGGTGAGATTCACCCAGAGGCGGGTGCCGCCTTCGTGAACCACGCGTTCCAGGCGCTCCTGTGTGATCTTCTGATATTGCTCTGTGCCGGTCTGGCGCTTGCGTTGCCGCACGACACTATGGTTTTCTGCCAGACCGAGATTCTCGATGACCTGTTCGACAATGATCGATAAGCGTGCACGGGCGAGTTGCGGATCGATTTTGTTCGGAGCCCGGTATTCTTGTATGTCTGCCCAGGTTTCACCGGCCTCATCACGATACAGATCAATGGCACAGTTGAAGTCCGGCAGATCGGCGTCGTAGACGCGAAAACAGCACCAGTCCTCACGTTCCGCCAGTTTCTTCAGATGGCGGTAATTTTTTTGCAGGCGATTGGCAAAAGGTGCGGCATCGACCAGTGATCTTGCCTGTTCGGCTGCGGCACATAACCGATTGGCCAGCCCGATCGGGCCGGGTGCTTCTCGTCTGGCCTTGCCATCGAAACTGCCGCGAATCATATCGATGGCAATACCGCTTTGATCCATGGGGAATACGCGCTCGTAGCGCAGCGGCCAGTTTTGCCCTTCACCTTCCGGAAGCAAGAAGGCCCAATACCAGCCATTGAAGCAGCGCTGCCATTGATCGGTCAGTGCTGTCCAGTTGGGTTCGCTACCAAGCTCATTCATGTGATCACCGGCGACGTCCAGCCGGTGACCATAGGGCAGGTTGCTCACCACCAGTCCGCGTGTTTTGCCTTCAAACTCGGGGGGGCAGGGGGCTTTCCACGCATCCGCCTCACGGAAAATCATCAAGTGATCAACACCAGCACGTTCCGCATTGGCGCGTGCGGCGGTGATCTGCTCGATATCGATGTCCTGGCCGATCAAGGTTAATTTGTCGATGCCCTCAATCCGTTCGGGTGGATTGTCGAGTACCTGCTTTTGGGCTTGTTCCCGATGGCCCAGCCAGCCAGTTGAGCCGATGCGCTGAACGCGCAAATTCTGCGGCAAGCCCGTCAGACGGAGGGCCGCTTCGATCAGCAGCGTGCCCGACCCGCACATCGGATCAAAAAGCGCGGCGCCCGTCTCGATTTCGGAAGCGACCAGTTGTGGCCAGCGTGCGCGCCACAACATGCCCGCCGCCAGTGTTTCCCGCAGCGGCGCCAGCCCGCCATCGGTGCGATAGCCACGCCGATGCAGCGAGCCGTTCGAGAGTTCAAGCGAGATTGTGGTGTGTCCGCTTGCCGTCAGGTGGCAATGCAAACGAATGTCGGGTTGTTCGCTGTCGATCGTCGGTCGCGAGCCGGTTCGTTCACGGAACTGGTCGACAATCGCATCCTTGATGCGCGTAGCGACGAATCCCGTGTGGCGAAGTGCATCTGTCGAGCCCGTCGCACTGATGGTGAAATAGCCTTCTGCCGCCAGATGCTTTGACCAGCCGATTTGTTGCACCAGTCGATAAAGTTCATCTGCCGTGGCCGCCTGTCCCGTAAGCAGGGTGAGGTACACGTGCCCCGCAATGAGACTGTCGCACACAATGCGATAGGCTTGTTCTGGTGTGGCATCAAGCATGACACCGAAGGGACGGTCGGATACTTTGGCATCGACCAGGCTGCGTATTTCTTCTGCCAGAGGCGCCTGCATGTCCGGCGCGCTCACGACGGTGATCGGCCAGGATAATGCAGAGGTGGCTGAATCGGTCATGGTATTCTCTCGCTAATAATCGCGTGACTGTACCGGAAAAGTGAGTTTCTTGTTGCGCCATTTATGGGGTGGCATCGTGTCCTGGCTGATAAACTGGCGTTGAAATTCATGGGTGATCGGTTGTTTGATTAAGGACTTTTATATGGGAAGCTCGAAAAACCCGTCATTCCCGCGTAGGCGGGAATCCAGCGCCTTGTTTTTTTCTGGGTTCCCGCTTTCGCGGGAACGACGAATCACGGATATTTCGAGGTACCCATATGTCGGTTGAGCCGATGCCGGACGTTCTTTCGGCTGATGCCCTATACCCAGGCCCAAACCTAGGCCCACGCCTAGAATTGGGCCAGCATGATCCCCACCCCGATGGCGGGGCGTTGCTGTCGATCCGCGATTTGACCGCCCATTTCACGCCCGGCGAAGCGGTACTTTCGGCGGTTAGTCTTGAGGTGTTGCCCGGTCAGCGAATGGCGATGGTCGGGGAATCCGGTTCCGGCAAGACGATTACCGCGCTCTCGGTTCTACGGTTGCTGGACAATTTGCAGTACACGTCCGGGACGATCACCTTCGATGGTCGGAATGTACTGACCATGCCCCAGCAGGCCCTTCGCAGCATTCGTGGGCGTGAAATCGGCTTGATCTTTCAGGAACCGATGACTGCTTTCAACCCCTTGAAGACCATCGGCCAGCAGATAGCCGAGGTCGCCATTGTGCATGAGGGGCTGACGAGGGCGGAAGCGCAACGCCGCGCCATAGAATGGCTCGAGCGGGTACGTTTGCCCGATCCTGAACAACGGGCACAAGTGTTTCCACACCAGCTTTCAGGTGGGCAGCGACAACGGGCCATGATTGCGATGGCGCTGGTTTGTCGCCCCAGATTGCTGATCGCCGATGAACCGACAACGGCACTGGATGTGACGCTGCAGGGCCAGATGATGGATCTGCTGACCGAGCTCCAGCAGGAGATGGGCATGGCACTGCTGCTGATTACGCACGATCTGCATCTTGTTCGACGCTATGCCGATGCGGTTGCCGTGATGCAGCAGGGCCGGATTGTCGAGCGAGGTGATGTGCATGAGATTTTTTCATCGCCGCAGCATCCCTATACCCAGCAACTGCTTGCGGCAACGCCAAGGCCCGAGCCTTTGCCGGCCGTTTCCATGGATGCCCCGGTGGTGCTTGGCGCGCGGAATCTCGATGTTCAATTCAAGCAGCCTCGGCAATTCGCTCCGGGTGAGCGACGCTATTGGTGGTTATCCTCCACGGTTCCTTTCCAGGCTTTATCTCATGTTGATCTTTTTGTATCGGCAGGGGAAACCTTGGGCGTAATTGGTGAATCGGGTTCGGGAAAAAGCACGTTGGCGCTCGCATTGCTGCGGCTTATTCGCTCAAGGGGAGAAATTCTGCTTGAGGGCAGGGCGGTAGAGCACCTGAGTGAATCTGAGTTCCGCCCGCTGCGCCGCCATATCCAGATCGTGTTTCAGGACCCGTTTGGTTCCCTGTCGCCCCGGATGACCATTGGCGAATTGATTGGCGAAGGGCTGCGCGTTCACGAGCCTCGTTTGGGCAAGACTGAATATGCGGCCCGAGTCCAGGAGGCAATGGCCTCGGTCGGACTGGGCGGTGTTGGCCTGCACCGTTATCCGCATGAATTTTCGGGTGGGCAGCGCCAACGGATTGCCATTGCCCGTGCCTTGATCCTGAAACCTCGTATCCTGATTCTGGATGAACCGACCAGTGCGCTGGATGCAACCGTACAGAAACAAATCCTTGGTCTGCTGCGCGCGCTGCAAGAGCAGTTCGGACTCACCTATGTGTTCATTACCCACGACTTGCGGGTTGTTCGGGCCATGGCCCACCGCGTGATGGTTCTGTATCGGGGTATCGTCGTGGAAACGGGGGCGACCGCGCAGGTGTTTGAGTCGCCGAGTCACGCCTATACCCGGAAACTGCTCGCCAGTATGATTGATCAATAGATGAAAAAACGCCGACTGTGCGGCGTTTTCTCGAATGCACCGTATGCTTCACTTAATCCTGATAGCGGCGCAGCACCAGTGAGGCATTGGTTCCACCAAAACCGAAGCTGTTCGACAGCACAGTATCGATCTTGACGTTTTCCAGCGTTTTCGCCAGCAGGTTCACACCCTCGGCTTTCGGGTCGATTTCATTGAGGTTGGCAGAGGCAGCAATAAACCGGTTCTGCATCATCAGTAGTGAGTAGATTGCTTCTTGTGCGCCAGCCGCCCCGAGCGAGTGCCCGGTCAGGGATTTGGTTGATGTGATATACGGCTTGTAATCTTGGAAGATCTTCGACAATGATTCCAACTCACGCATATCGCCGGCAGGCGTACTGGTGCCGTGCGTATTGACGTAATCAATCGGCGTGTCCACGGTAGACATTGCCTGCTGCATGCAGCGTAAGGCGCCTTCGCCGGACGGCTGAACCATATCGTAACCATCGGACGTGGCGCCATACCCGACAACTTCCGCCAGGATATTCGCGCCACGAGCCAACGCGTGTTCGAGCTCTTCGAGAACCACCACGCCACCCCCGCCGGAGATGACAAAGCCATCGCGAGTGGCATCGAAGGGGCGAGAAGCGGTATGCGGCGTATCGTTATACTTGGACGATAACGCACCCATCGCATCGAACATCGCCGTCTGAGACCAGTGCAACTCTTCGCCACCGCCCGCGAAGACGATATCTTGCTTGCCGAACTGGATTTGCTCAACCCCGGAGCCGATGCAGTGCGCAGAGGTTGCGCACGCCGAGCTGATGGAGAAATTGATGCCTTTGATCCCGAATGGCGTGGCCAGGCAAGCGGACGTGGTTGAGCCCATCGTGCGCGTAACCATGTAAGGGCCCACGCGTTTGACGCCCTTCTCGCGCACAATGTCAGCTGTATCAACAATATTTTCGCACGAAGAGCCACCCGAACCGACAATCAATCCCGCACGTGGATTGGACACTTGCTCCGGGGCCAGCCCGGATTGCTCGATGGCTTCCTTCATGGAGAGATAGGTATAAGCGGCAGCTGAACCCATGAAACGAAAAAGCTTGCGATCGATCTGATCTTCGGGATTGATTTTCAATGTTCCGGCAACATGCGAGCGGAAACCCCGCTCGACTTGCTCTGGGTTGATTTCAATACCTGAACGACCATTTTTCAGTGAGTCGAGTACTTCTTTCTGATTGTTCCCGATGCTGGAAACAATCCCCATGCCAGTAATGACGACGCGGCGCATGATGGTTTACTCCGACAATGCTTGTGTATTGGTAAACAGGCCAACACGAAGATCCTTGGCCTCGTAGATGATTTTACCATCGACGGACATTTGGGCATCTGCGATCCCCATGGTCAGTTTACGCATGATGATTCGCTTGATGTCAACTTGATAGGTGATCTTCTTGTTGTCGGGCAGAACTTGTCCTGAAAATTTCACATCACCCACACCAAGTGCGCGACCGTGACCCTTGCCTCCACTCCAGCCAAGATAGAAGCCGACCAACTGCCACATGGCATCTAGGCCAAGGCAGCCGGGCATCACTGGGTCGCCTTCAAAATGGCAGCCGAAGAACCACAAATCCGGTTTGATCAGAAGTTCTGCGACCATCTCGCCTTTACTGAACTTGCCACCGTCCTTTGCAATCCGCTCAATGCGATCAAACATCAGCATCGGTGGAAGCGGCAACTGGGCATTACCTTCGCCAAACATTTCGCCTTTGGCGCAGCGGATCAGATCATCGAACTCAAAGCTGGACTGTGTCATGTTTACTCAAATTAAGTTATGCGCAAAGGGTGAATATTACCCGAAACCAGGTTCTCTTTTCCTGGTTTTACAGATTTGTGTGCTTGGCTGGTAGAACATGCCCGATTCGATGGCCGTCCAGCTTAGTTTTACTGATGGGCTTATTGGTGTTTTAGTGCTGCTTTTATCCGTGCCTTTTGCTCGGCAAAAGGACTTGTAAACCCCAGGTTATCCAACCGAGCATCAATAGTGCGCCGCCGATGGGCGTCAGCAGACCGGGAAGCGTAATCGTGGTGAAGACTAATGCGTACAAGCTACCAACGAACAGAACGGTGCCAGTCAAAAAGAATATGCCTGTGACATTGTTGTGATTCGGGTTTTGCGCCAACCAGAGCCCGAACTCAATCATCGCCAGGCTATGAATGAAATGAAACAGGCTGGCTGTAGAGAGAATATGTAGCAGAAACGGCGTAGTGGGTGCCATCGGGCCATGAGCGCCCGTCGCGGCCAAGATCGCAGCCAGCAGCGCGTTTGCAATTCCCAGAAAGAGCCAAGTTCTCGGTGCGGTCACGATACTTCCCTAAAAGTCTGGAGACTGGCGCTTACTGCGAAAGAGCAGGAGCGGTCGGTTCCAATGGGGCGCCGCCGCCTAATGCCGGGGTCGATGTGGTCGGAGCTGTCAACGAATAGGGATTGGGTGCACCGCTGTTCGTTTCGGTATCCGTGGTTGCGGGTGTTTGATCGGCAGTTTTTTTGGCGTTGCGCAAAGCCTCTGGAATATCTTGCGTCGGTGCTTGTGTCAGAGGGTCGCCACTTTGCTCGATTTTCGTTACCCGGCCATTGGCGTCATACAAGATAACCAGGGTATGTTGGAATGCTTCTCTCTTGCCGCGTTTGTCGTAGAAGACATAGGTTTCGCGCTGGTTGCGGTGGAAAATGTCCCGTAAAGCGGGTGTGCCGAGAATCTGATTGACCTCGGCAGCACTCATGCCCAACTGAATTTTGGCGACTTGCTCCGGCTCAAGGATGTTGCCCTGAGCGATATCCGGTTGGTATACCTTGATAAAACTAGGTATGTATACTGAAGAGCAGCCCATCAGCGAGAGGGAAAGCAAGATCAGGATTGGTAGGGCGCGCAGAGCACGGCCGGTGGTCAGTGGTTTGTGTTGCATGTTTTTTACGTTTGGTTCTATCAAGAGTCCGGCAATCATACGCAAGTACAGGGTGTTTGTTCCAGATGTTCACGGAGAATAATTGCTTGCCGTGTTCTAAACCAGTGTGTCATCGAAAGAATCGGGTACAATCCTGACTCAAATCCACGAGTATTTTTCCTGGGCAGAGGTATATTTTGGAACAGAACGATCTGAAGAAAGCAGGGCTCAAGGTCACTTTGCCCCGCGTTAAAATTCTGGAAATCATCGAAAGCAATCCAGATTGGCACATGAGCGCCGAGGATGTATATAAGGAACTGCTGAACCGCGGAGAAGATATTGGCCTAGCTACCGTGTATCGAGTACTTACTCAATTCGAAGGTGCCGATATTCTTAAACGGCACCAGTTCGAAGGCGGAAAATCGGTATTCGAGCTGATTTCAAAAGGTGATCACGATCATCTGGTTTGTATCAAAACCGGTTTGGTCGAAGAGTTTCATGATCCGGTTATTCAGGAACGTATTGCCGCCATTGCCCAGCAGTATGACTTTGACCTGACAGACTATTCTTTGGTGATTTACGGAATCAGTAGCGCGGCGCACACCAAGAAGAAATAGTCAATCCTGACCGTTCCCTCTTCAATGAGGTAAGGTCTGTGTTTGTACAAGTCTTTCCTAAGTAAATACTAGTTTATTCCATCCTTGGAATAAATCAGCGCGCTCATCGCGGTACAGGTCCGCGATGGCGCTCACGAATCAAAGACGTACGTCTTTGTTCGTGTCGGGGCATCCTGCCCCAAGCGGGAAGCACTGAATAAATCAGCGCTTCCCTAAAAAGGATTGTACGACTTGTCTCTGGTAAATTGCATGTAGCCGACGGATGCACCCAGCCTTATACCCACACCAACCCGGATGGGTGCGACCACGATGTTCTGCGAACGCAGATAATCCATGCCCAAACCGCCCACAAAATAAAGTGAACCATTGACGCCGGCAAATCGCTGGAAGATCAGGTCTGTTTGCGGCAGGTTGTATACGAGGATGAACACCTTGCCGGCATCCCCGCCAAAATCCCAGCCCACGGAAGGCCCTTGCCAGTACACCGTCGTACGTTGGCCGGACTTGGTGACCAATTCACCTTTGCCGTAACGAACGCCCAGAACGATAGCGGCACCGGCTTCTTCACCTTTGATATATGCATTCGGTCTTCCATAGTCGGCGAATGCCTTGTCCATGAGCTTGGCAATCGCTTCCGCCGACCCGCCGAGGAAGTTTACGGCTTCATTTGTGGTTTCATATTCGTTATAGCTGTTGCTGTCGTTGGTGGCGGTGTCTGTTTGAACGCCTCCAGTCGTGTTCGATGCAGATGGGTTGTTGGCACATCCGGATAAGGTGCCGGTGGTCAGTGCAAGGCTGACACCGATTATCATGGATTTAAAAAGATGGTTCTTGATCAAGTGCATGTCGATTCCTCCGTATGTTGCGTGAGAGTATACGGGATGATGGGGCCGCGTTTAATTTTATCATCGGGTGAGCATCTCAAATCGACTCGAATACTCCACTGTGCTGCCTGATTGCTCCGAAACACCGGGCTTGCGTAAGCCCGTTGCGCGCCGCGCCTTGCGACTCATCCCTCAAAAGCCCGTCTCAGCCAGGAATCAATAGAGGTGCCTTTGGGAAGCGCTGATTTATTCAGCGCTTTCCGCTTGGGGCAGGGTACCCAACACGAACAAAGACGTAAGCTTTTGATTCGTGTCAGTGCGAAGAGAAAGATTTACTCGTATTGTCCATGCAGTTTTCCGATTATCTCGGCCTTCTTGAAACGCCAACAGCACCTGAAGCTGCGAACAAGCCCGCACCAAAGTCAGAACCTGTCCCTGATAAAGAAAAAACGAGCGGTATCTTTTCGGGGCGCGCGGCTAGTCTGCCACGGGGGTGGACGAGATCTGACTGGACAAGGCCCGCCGTCGACACCAAAATGCGCCTGCATTGCAATGGATGACGGGGATAGGGTGCATGAGTATTAAATCGGATCGCTGGATTCGTGAAATGGCTGAAAAGCACGGCATGATTGAGCCTTTCGCACCACAACAGGTGCGAGGTGAACAGGGCAATCGTCTGATTTCATATGGTACGTCCAGTTATGGATACGACGTACGGTGTGCGAACGAGTTCAAGGTATTCACAAATATCAACTCAACCATCGTCGACCCGAAGTCGTTTGATGAGCGTAGTTTTGTGAACATCGAATCAGATGTCTGCATTATTCCGCCAAACTCGTTTGCCTTGGCCCGAACGATCGAATACTTCCGTATTCCACGAAAGGTGCTGACTATTTGCCTGGGTAAATCCACCTATGCCCGATGCGGGATTATCGTGAATGTGACCCCGCTCGAACCGGAATGGGAAGGTCATGTCACGCTTGAGTTCTCGAATACGACGCCATTGCCGGCGCGCATTTACGCCAATGAAGGCGTCGCCCAAATGCTGTTTTTGGAATCGGATGAAGAGTGTGAAACTTCATACAGGGATCGCGGCGGCAAATATCAGGGGCAGCGTGGCGTTACCTTGCCAACAGCCTGATTCACTCGTTCTTACCGATCACGACCACCGAGATAATCGGGATTCCTTTCGGGTTGCGGATCGGTGCTTAGTCTCGCAATGAAATAATGGGCCAGCCTTGGTTCAAAGCGTATTCGCGCAGTGCTTTATCCGGATCTACCGCCACAGGATGATCGACCGCATTCAACAAGGGCAGATCATTTCGCGAGTCTGAGTAGAACCAGGTTTTGGTTGGTTGCAGTTGCCGTACTTCCAGCCACTGCGCCAGTGCGGTCTGTTTCCCGGCCTGAAAGGTCGGCGTGCCAATATAACCTCCGGTGTATTTCCCCTCATTGATGCTTGGTTGGGTCGCGAGCAGATGTTCTATGCCGAACAGTTCGGCGATCGGTTGGGTAACGAAGGCATTGGTTGCCGTAATGATGAGCATCTCATCACCGCGCTGGCGGTGATGTTCAACCAGGTTTTTGGCTTTATCCGTCACCATGGGCGCTATTTTTTCGGCCACGAACTGTTCGCGCCAGGCATGCAGCTGCTCGATGGGGTATTTCGCCAAGGGCGCCAGTGAGAAGCGCAGAAATGCATCAATGTCGAGCGTCCCCTGCTGGTATTCTTCATAAAAAATCTGGTTTTGCTGCGCGTATGCTTCGCCATCAACCGCGCCGATATCGGCCAGAAACTGTCCCCAGGCATGGTCTGAATCGCCAGCGAGCAAGGTGTTATCCAGATCAAAAATTGCCAGTTGCATCTCGTACCTCAGTGTGAAAATCGGGGGAATGAAAACGGATTTTTCCAGACCGTGAAATTACTTTAATCCAGCCGGGCTTTTTGTTTTGCCAAAAAGGGTCAACCCATGGAAAATGACTGCAAGATTCCGATGGGGGCGTGATATGTGTCAATTCCTCCTCGGCTGCGGCGACAGACGGTATCGTCTGTAGGCCTGCCCATTTTGGCGTATGACCTTTTGCATTTGAGTATAACCGTGATCGACCGTGATGGATTTCGCCCGAATGTCGGCATCATTTTAATTAATCAGGCCGGTGAAGTCTTCTGGGGCAAGCGCGCCGGACATCGTTCATGGCAATTCCCTCAGGGGGGAATCAATGATGATGAACGCCCCCTGGCGGCGATGTATCGTGAGTTGCAAGAAGAAACCGGCCTGAAACCCACCGATGTCGAAGTAATCAGTTGGACCCGCGGGTGGCTTCGTTACCACCTGCCGCGCAATATGATACGGCGCCATTTATTCCCCACCTGTATCGGCCAGAAGCAGAAATGGTTTCTGTTGCGTCTGCGTTCCCCCGAGTCAGCCTTTGATTTAAATGCTTCTGACAAGCCAGAGTTTGATGGCTGGGCGTGGCGTTCGTACTGGTCGATTCTGCCTGAAGTCATTTACTTCAAGCGTTCGGTTTACCAGGAAGCAATGTTATTCCTTTCCGGGGCGGCAAATGCCGGTACACCGCCCGAATCCCTGCTGATTGCAGAGGAAGTAACTCAGGACAAGGAGTCCGTACATGCTCGATGAATTGCGTCGAATAGTCACCGAGGTTGCGCAGTCGGTTGACTTGCGAACGGCGCTTGATTTGATTGCCCGGCGGGTGCGAGATGCGCTGAATGTTGATGTTTGCTCTGTTTATGTGCTGACACGAGCTGTGCCAGCTCAGGAAGCGGGGTTGCTCTTGCAGGCGACGGAAGGTTTGAACAAGACCATGATCGGTCGGGTCACGCTTGCCTTGAATGAGGGCTTGGTCGGATTGGTCGCTCGTCGAGCCGAACTGGTCAATCTGGAGAATGCACCCGATCACCCTGCATTCAAGTTCGTTTCCGATATTGGTGAGGAGTTCTACCACGGCTTCCTTGGTGTGCCAATTATTTACCGGGGTGACGTGCTGGGTGTGCTCGTCGTGCAATCGATCGAGCGGCGAAAGTTTTCGTCTGATCAAGAATCGTTTCTTGTCACGCTGGCTTCCCAATTGGCTTCGGGTATCAGACAGGCTCAAGTCAGCGGCGAGTTGTCTCAGCATGAGGCTCCTGCGGCTGATTTGGGGGCTGCTGTCGTTGCCCGAGGCTTGCCGGGTTCACCAGGCATTGTCTTTGGTACGGCGGTCAGCGTACTTAATTCCGTTGATCTTGAAAGTGTTGCCGATAGAGTCGTCGAAGATCCTGCGCTTGAGTGGCAGGCCCTGCTCTCTGCAATAGATGCCGTTCGTTCCGAGTTTGCCCAACTCAAGGCGGACTTTGCGCGTGCCGCTGGCAATACAGATGAGAACATCCTTTTTGATGCCTTCATTATGATGCTCGGCAGTAGCACGTTCATCGGCAGTATGGAATCTCGCGTGCAGGCGGGGATGTCGGCCTCGGCGGCACTCAGAGACACGGTGCGCGAGCACGCGGCAGTATTTGAACACATGAGTGATCCGTATCTGCGCGAACGTGCGCAAGATGTGCGTGATCTCGGCACCCGTATTCTGGTGAAGCTGCGGGCGCGTACGCAAGATGCGCAAGATCTGCCCGAGCGCATCGTTCTCATCGGGCGGGATCTTTCGGCATCCCATCTGGCCGAGATCCCGACCGATCGGTTGGTGGGGATTGTATCCAGCAGTGGTACGGGGTCATCGCATCTGGCCATTCTGGCGCGCGCATTGGGTATTCCCGCAGCGATGGGTGTGTCGGATTTGCCTATCGTGTCGTTGAATGGCCAGGAAGTCGTCGTCGACGGCTACCGGGGGTTGTTGATCGTTCGTCCGGTCGGCTCTTTCCGGCAAGAGCTTTCGCGCCTCGCGCAGGAGGAGGCGCAACTTACGGCCGGCCTCAAGGCACTTTGTGACCTGCCTGCACAGTCTCTCGATGGTTTTCGCATCGGGATGTACGTCAATATCGGCTTGTTGGCCGATATGGCCCCGTCGATGACGGTGGGTGCCGAAGGTATCGGTCTTTACCGTACGGAAATTCCATTTCAAATCCGCAAACAGTTTCCAGGTGAAGAGGAACAAGCGGCGATCTATCGGGAAGCGCTTGAAACCTTCAGAGGAAAGGAGGTGGTGCTGCGGACACTGGATGTCGGTGGAGATAAGCCGCTTTCCTATTTCCCGATCAAGGAAGATAACCCGTTCCTCGGGTGGCGCGGCATTCGGCTGGTGCTGGATCATCCCGAAATTTTCCTCACGCAGATCCGGGCCATGCTACGAGCTTCCATAGGGTTGGATAATCTCAGCATCCTCCTGCCCATGATCGGTTCTGTTGAAGAATTGGAAACGGCGAAGGAGTATATCTTCCAGGCGCTGAACGAATTGCGGGAAGAGGGGGAAGATATTTCCACACCGCGTATCGGCGTCATGATTGAAGTGCCCTCTGCGGTGTATCAGATCGAAACCATCGCAGCCATGGTGGATTTTTTATCCATCGGTACCAATGATCTGACGCAGTACATTCTGGCTATCGACCGCAATAACGAGCGCGTGGCTGCTCGCTATGATGCATTGCACCCGGCGGTGTTGCGCGCCATTGTCGAAGTCATTGATGCATCACACCTGCTGGGGCGCGAGGTTACCGTTTGCGGTGAACTGTCCGGAGACCCGATGGGCGCGGTTCTGCTTTTGGGGATGGGTATCGACGTGCTCTCGATGAGCGCGGGGTCTTTACCCCGGATTAAATGGGTGATTCAAAGCTTCAAGCAGAGTGATGCCCGGCAATTGCTCACTGCCGCGCTCGAATGCAGTCGGCCAACTCAAATTCGGGCCATGCTTTCTCAAGCACTTGAAGAGCGGGGGCTGGGTGGCCTGATTCGCGCTGGCTCCTGAATACGGTCATGAACCATTTTTCCGATAATGGCTAATTGGCCAAGTTTTCGGAGTCAACCCAATTTTAAAATGTGTTAGCCCAAAGCCGTAATGTCCCCTATGTCCAATTCTAAAATGTCCCCTCACCTTGCGCCCCCGACCAACGTATCCCATCGCTGTCGTCATCATGGGCTGACCTTTTTAGTCTGATCAGCCTGACAGCGTTCTTCGAATTGCATTGGGCTCAAGTAGTTCAAGGTCGAATGCAATCGAGATTGATTGTTGTACCAAAGCAGTCAGGCGAGGGTTTCATCCTTGGCGTGGCGGCGGCTGGTGAATCGCTGGCCGTGCAACCGCTCCACCTTCAGTGAGCCGAACAGGGTTTCGCTACAGGCATTGTCCCAGCAATTGCCACAGCGGCTCATTGATGCGGTGATGCCGTAGTCTTTGAGTACATTCCTGAAGTCC
>NCKC01000063.1 GCA_002282715.1 Halothiobacillus sp. 15-55-196
GGTATATCCCTCCGGCAGAAGCTGAGGCAAACTACTACCGGCACCACGCCAGTCAGCCCGACATCGCGGCATGACTTAAACCAAATGGCCTCCTCGAAACCCGGGGCGATTCATCGCCCTGCAGGTTAATCGACCCACGACCCGGCTAATCATCAACATTGCTTTGATTTCATCCGACGCCACCGCCCTGATCATGGCCGCGTTGTTGATTGGTGCCCTGATATGGTTGCAGCGGTAGGCATTGACATCACAATTCGGGCGGTGAGCCACACGAACCCGATCGGCATAGTTACCCCTGATTTTTATCGGCGCCCAGCAAAATCCAAGTTGTATCCAGAGCTGTGTCCGAAATGCCTAAAACAAAAAACCGCCTCTCGGCGGTTAATGTAAATCGTTGATTTTGTTGGTCGGGATGAGAGGATTTGAACCTCCGACCACCTACACCCCATGCAGGTGCGCTACCAGGCTGCGCTACATCCCGAATCGTTTTCACAGTGAAGCCGTGTGAAATCTGGCGCGCATCTTAACCGAGCAGAGCCGAATAATAAAGCCGTTTTGATGCAATCGTTCTGCAAGATCATACTGGCTTTTCCACCACGGGCCTTTTTACACGGAACCATAGTGCATACATCGCGGGCAGGAACAGCAGGGTGAGGAAGGTGCCACCGAATATGCCACCGATCAGGGTGTAGGCCAACGGCCCCCAGAAGGTGCTTTCGGTCAGCGGGATAAAGGCGAGCACGGCCGCCAACGCAGTAAGAATGACTGGCCTTGCGCGGCGAATAGTCGCTTCGATGACGGCGGTGTAGCGATCTTGCCCCTGGCGTTCGTTCTCGTGGATTTGCCCAACCAGAATCAGGGTATTGCGCATGAGAATACCGGCCAGGCCGATCAAGCCCAGCAGGGCGACAAAACCGAACGGCTGATTGAACAACGCCAACGAGGCCACGGCACCGATCAAGCCTAGCGGCGCGGTGAGCAGCACCATGAACATGCCAGGGAAAGATCGCATGATGAGCATGATCAAAGTCAGCATCAGCAAGACCATGATGGGCATGACTTTGGCGATGGACGCCTGAGCCTTGCCGGATTCTTCCACCGAGCCGCCAATCTGTATTTGATAACCCAAGGGCAGATCCGACCGAATCGAATCCATCTGTTTCCAGATGGCGGTGGTCACGTCGGGCGGTTGTGCGCCCTGCACTTCTGCATTGACGTTGATGTACGGATCGCGGTTGCGCCGCTTCAATATCGGATATTGATAGGCTGTGGTGATGTGCCCAAGCTGGCCGAGGGGCACGGTTTTGCCGTTATCTAGGCGAATAGGCAGCGCTTCGAGCTGGGCCAATTGGCGCGACTCGATCGGCGAACCCCGAACGTTCAAATCCACGCTGCGAATGTCGACGCGCAATTGGGTTATCGTTGTGCCTGATAACCACGTTTGGGTTTGCTCTGCGATGGCTTGCGGTGTGATGTCCAACGCGGCCAGGCGGGCCTGATCGAGATTGAAGTCAAGCACCGGTACTTTTTCGCCCCATTCCAGATGCGGGTCGATGGTATGCGGGTTGGCCGCCATGATGCTGCGCACCTGTTCGCCAATACGTTGGAGCTCGTGGATATTTGGCCCCATCACGCGGAATTGTACCGGCCAGATGACCGGCGGGCCGTAGAGCAAGGGGTGGGGTCGAATGCGCGCTTCTGGAAAATCACCGTCATCTATTTTCTTTTGCAGCATGGCTTGCAGCTCGTCACGCCCGGCGGCGTTGTGCGCCACGGCGATGATCTTGGCAAAGGCGGGATTGGGCAGTTCTGGATTCAAGGCCAAAAAGAATCGCGGCGCACCCTGGCCGATATAAGTAGAAAGCGATTCGAGTTGAGACGCGCCCTGCAGGGCGGCCTCGACACGATGCGCTACTTTCTCGGTCGCCTCAATGGACGAGCCTTCGGGCATATTGATGTCGATAAGCAATTCCGGGCGGTCGGAACTCGGGAAAAACTGCTTGGCAACGCCCTTGCCCATCACGGCAATCGATGCCACGAACAGCAGCAAGGTGACGCCCGCCACAAGCCAGCGATAATTCACACAGAACGTTACCACCCGACGCAGACCGCGATAGATTCGGCCTTGATACATGCCCGCGCTGCCCTCGGCATGGGGCGTGACTTTGGGCAGAAAATGTACCCCGAGATAAGGCGTAAACACCACGGCAACCAACCATGATGCAATCAGGGATATGCCTAAAATCCAGAAAATATTTCCGGCGTATTCGCCGACATTGGACTGGGCAAACCCAATCGGCACGAAGCCGACCACGGTAATGAGCGTGCCAACCAGCATGGGTGCGGCGGTGATGCGCCACGCCGCAGCCGCTGCTTCGACACGATCTACGCCTTCCTCGAGTTTCACCAACATCATTTCGATTGCGATGATGGCGTCATCAACCAGCAGACCGAGCGAGAGAATCAGCGCGCCCAGCGTGATGCGATCGAGATTTTTCCCCGTCATCAGCATGATGCCGAAGGTGATACTAAGCGTGAGCGGCACGGCGAGCGCGACGACCAACCCCGCGCGCAATCCCAAGGAAAGAAAGCCGACGAGCATAACCACGCCCAAGGCAATGAAAAACTTGAGCTGGAAGGTATTAACAGCAAGCGCAATCGCATGTGCCTGATCGGTTATTTTGGTGAGCTTAACCCCCAAGGGCAACGCTTGTGACTCGGCTTTCTCGAAGGCAGCCAGACGTTCGCCCAAAGCCAGGCCGTTGACATTCTTCGCCATAATCACGCCGACGATAATCGCGTTCTGACCATTGCTCTGAATGACGTAACTGGGCGGGTCGGCGTAGCCCAGACGCACGTTCGCCACATCACCAATGCGAACGACTTTACCCTGGACGCTGACCGCCGTATTCTCGATGCGCTGGACCAGGCCCGGCTCGCTGGCACGCAAGCCCGAATCAAGCCGGAAGTAAAGACGCGGCCCCACCGTTTCGATTAAACCGGCGGGCACGATGGTGTTTACGGCGGCCAATGCCTGCCCGATCTGCGCCGGGGTGGTGCCCAAGGTGGTTAATGTGTGCGGATCAAAATCCACATAGACCTGTTCGGGTTGCTCGCCCAAAATATGGGCCTTAGCCACACCCGGCACGTTTAAAACGGCAGATCGCAACCGTTCGGCCTCACGCGTCAGTTCACGCTCGGGCAAACCCGGCGCGGTCAAGGCATACAGCGTGAAATATACATCTGAAAAATCATCGTTAAAAAAAGGGCCTTGCACCCCCTTTGGCAACGTGGGTGCCACGTCCCCCAAGTGTTTGCGCACCTGATAAAAAGCCTGCTGTACCTGATCGGGCGGCGTATCCTCGCGAAAATTGATCTGCATCGCGACGCTGCCGGGGCGGGAGGTGGTTTCTACCCGATCAAAATACGGCACATCCTGCAAGGCTTTTTCGAGCGGATCGGCGACTTGATCCTGCATTTGTCGTGCCGTGGCGCCTGGCCATTGTGCGGTCACCAGCATGACCTTGATCGTGAACGCCGGGTCTTCCGCTCGCCCCAGCGAGACGAAAGAATACACGCCCACCAAGGCCACCATGATGATGAAATACAAAGTGACGGCGCGCTCGCGCACCGCCAGTGCCGACAAGTTAAACCCGGAGAATGGACGGTGGGGCTGTTCGCTCACGGCACATCCTCAGGGCTTGGCGCCGTATCCGTGCCCAAACCGGGCTGAATGCGCACGCGCTGACCATCATGCAAACGGTTCACGCCCAGCGCGACGATGCGTGTGCCGGTAGCCAGATCTGTTGAAATCAACGCCGACTCGCGTTCGAGCCGAGTCACGGTCACCGGCTGCATCCTCACCGTGCCGTCTTGCTGCACCACGAATACGGCCGCCTGGCTGCCCTGCCCCAATATCGCTGTGATCGGCACACTCTTCGGCACGGTTTGCTTGGGGAAAGTGAGGGTAATGCTCTGACCCAAACCGGTTTTCACCGAAGGATTGGTGGCCAGATCGAACCGAACCGACCACGTGCGGCTGGCCGGATCAACTTCACCTTCGTTTGAGGCGAACGTAGCCTCGATGGCGGTAGATTGGCCATGAACTCGAGCTTGAGCCGTATGCGGCAGGCGAAATAAACGCTGTTCAGGCACCGCCACCAGCGCTTGCCGGGCATCCCCTGCCGCCAGCGTTACCACGGGTTGTCCCGCACTGACCACCGCGCCTTGATCGGCATCAACAGCAGCAACTACCCCGGCAAACGGAGCTTTGAGGGTCGTATACCCCAGTGCCAGCCGCGCTTGTTCGATTTGCGCCTGGCTGGCCTGTTCGTTTGCTTTGGCAGCTTGAAGATTGGATTTGGCTTGATCATATTCCTGCTGACTGGCGAGTTTTTTGGCAAGCAGGGATTGAACACGCGTGAAGTTCTGCTGCGCAAACCGAGCCTCGGCCTGAGCTTGCTGTCCTTGCGCCTGAGCGGCTGCCAGTTTTGCCTTGAAATCGGCATCATCGAGCGTTGCCAGCACCTCGCCTGCCTTGACACGTGCACCGCGTTTAACCACACGTTCGTCAATCCGACCACTCACTTGAAAGCCCACGGCAGACTGCGTTTTCGCGACGATCACGCCCGTCAGATCGGGTTGTGCCAAAGTACCTGGCGCAATGTTGGCCACGCGCACCACTGGCGGCGGCAACTCGACCTCTGCACCTTGTTTTTGACAACCCGCGATGGCCATAGCCAAAACCAAGCCGGTTGTAATGACAGAACCGGGCGACGTTAAACGGTTGCGCAAGGGCAACCCACCGGCCGACCGTGAATGTTTTAGTTCGATCATGTCGTTCCCTTGTTTTGGGCATGGCGATCAACAATGCGTTGTTGCATCGGTGCTGCCATAATCAACACCCATTTACTTTTATTTATCTACTTATGACCACGATTGTCTGGTTTCGTCAGGATTTGCGATTGGGCGATCATCCTGCCCTTCATGCTGCAGCACAGAGAAGCACAGACGAAAGTCCCATCATACCGGTTTATATACATCCTGTTTATGCTCACTCGAACCAAATCGCCGATTCAGAAACATTAATTCACGAAGGTGCCGCCACGCGTTGGTGGCGGCACCACAGCCTGCGTTCGCTGGCAGAACAGCTCGCCTCATGCGGCAGCCGGCTCATTATCCGGCGGGGTGAGCCGCTCGCGACACTGTTGGAATTAATCCACGAAACCAAAGCCAGCCGCGTCGTCTGGAATCGGCGCATGGAACCGGCAGCCCGAGCAGAGGACACCCGCATCAAGGCCGCCTTGCGCGCCGAAGGCATTGACGTTAGCTCATTCAACGGCAACTACCTGCATGAACCGTGGACAATTCTGAATAAACAAGGCAAGCCGTTTAAGGTGTTTACACCCTACTGGAAAGCGGTAGTGGCCGCCGGATTAAACCTTCCGACGCATCCTGCACCAGACACCCTGCCAGCCGTGCCTCAGGCGCTGAACAGCCTGGCAATCGATGAACTCGGGCTTTTGCCCACAATCGCTTGGGACAAGGATTTTTACAACCAATGGCAGCCGGGTGAACCGGGCGCCTGGTCACGGTTTGAAGACTTTATCCCCCTGATCGATGAGTACGCCGAAGCCCGCAACCATCTGATCGGCATCGGGGTATCGAAACTCTCCGCCCATCTGCATTTCGGTGAAATTACCCCGCGCCAGATTCTGCGTTATCTGCTGGACAAACGGGGCTCTGTGCTCGAACCCCGCGGCATCGAACATTTTGTACGGGAACTCGGTTGGCGGGAATTTGGTGCTTATCTGGCCTACCACTATCCACAAACGGTGGATGCGCCGTTGGACATGCGTTTTTTGAATTTCAAGTGGCGTGATGCACCGGAAGATTTACGGGCCTGGCAACGTGGACAAACCGGCATTCCTATAGTGGATGCGGCCATGCGTTGCTTATGGCATACAGGGTGGATGCATAACCGCGCCCGAATGATCGTAGCCTCGTTTCTCACCAAGAATCTGTTGATCGATTGGCGCTGTGGCGCGGCATGGTTCATGGATACGTTGGTCGATGCCGACGAGCCCAGCAATACCGCGGGCTGGCAGTGGACCGCCGGTACCGGGGCCGATGCCGCACCCTACTTTCGGATTTTCAACCCTCATTCGCCGCTGGGTGCCTGAGCTGGCAAACCTTGAGAACAAATATCTTTTTGCCCCATGGACAGCCAGCGAAACCGCCTTGGCGCAGGCAGGCATTGTGCTCGGTAAAACCTACCCTGAACCGATCACCGATCTCAAAGTAAGCCGCCAACGGGCGCTGGTGCATTTTGACCAGATCAAAGAAAACGCCACAGCCCCATGACAAGCCCAAGCCCAGGCCGAATAAGAATGAAACGTAATTCGCCATCCATTCACTTACACCCGGGAAGCTCGAAAAACCCGTCATTCCCGCGTAGGCGGGAATCCAGCGCCTTGATTTTTCTGGGTTCCCGCTTTCGCGGGAACGACGAATCACGGGTATTTCGTGGTGTCCGCCCGATGTTTCACTTCATTTTCGTCTTCAATATCGCCTTATCGCAATAAAAGCCGATAATGAAGCCCATGAACCAGCGATTAAAGCACCCGCTCAGAATCTTTCATGCGTTTTGGCACCGCGTTTACCTCGCCTTGCGCATGGACCTCTGGTTCCCGCATGTGCCCATTGCCCTGATCGTCGGGTTATCCGGGCTGATGCAGATCACACAAACCTTCTCGTTGATCAAAGAAT
>NCKC01000004.1 GCA_002282715.1 Halothiobacillus sp. 15-55-196
ATTTCACCCACGGTAACGGGATGGTCAAATGTACGTTGTGACGCATCGGGCAGGGTAATCGTCAACATGACGCTCTCCTTTGGCAGTGGCGGCTCCTACAACAAACCGCGTGTTTCAGGGGCGATACGGGGTGGTGTGCCGGTCAACCGGCAACGTGTTCCGGATCAGGGAAATCGCAAATCGGCCAGATTTCGGTGCTCGACCACAAAACGAGCCAGCCTAAACCTTCGATTTACAACAATCCGTCATCATAAAACAATCAAATAACACGTCAAAGAAAATCTAAGCGCGACATGCGGAAAAAGACTGCCCGGTTTGTCGAACTTACGTGTCTGGATTGATTGCGGCGAAAGGGCATTCGGGTTATGGTTCTCGTAAGGAATCTCTGATTAAATCAGAGGTTCCGTACGGCATAGGGATTTGCCGCCATGAACGAGCATGCAAGTGATTGTTCATGAAGAAAATCAAAAATCACATTTTTTGATTTTTGCCCTCTGAAAACGCCAGGATGGCGTTGTTCAGAGCATCCATAAGGGAACTTATACGCATAAACAACGATTAAACAAAACCATCATGACGAACGAAGCCACCGCCATCTCCCTGATCGACAACAACAATCAATCGCCGGATAAGGCGGCAGTGGTGGACTTTCTCCAACAAAACCCCGGGTTCCTTGCCGAGCACTGTCAGATGCAATTGCGATCCGTGCTTGAAGATTTGCTTGAATCCGCTCCCACGTTACTGACAGAAATCGAACTGCCTTCACCGCCCGATGGTATTGCCTCGTTGCCACACGTTCAATTGCGTATCCAGAGAGAGCGGCTCGCTCGGCTGACACGTCAAATCAATCTGCTGCGCGCCACTGCGGAAAACAATGCCCGACTCGATCAGGTTTTGCATGACTTCGCCTCTGACCTTCTCCGCACGCCTCAGCGCACCGCCGAACAGTTGACCCTCCTGATCCACCGGCACTTCACCGTTGATGCGGTTGAGCTGGTCTGTTTTGCCGACATCAAAACACAGAGCAAACAGATACTCAGCGGATGGGTGGAGAGCCGCAGCCCTCTTTGCGGCCGCCTCAACGAAGCTCAGCGTCAATTGGTATTCGACACGCACTTCCCGGATACCGGCTCCGCCGCCTTGATTGCCGTGGGCAATAATCCGGCAGAACCCGACTGGATATTGGCGCTTGGTCGTCATGCTCCTGATGGCTTCAACCCCACGCAAGGGACGCTGTTTTTGAGTCAAATCGGCGAACTGGCCGCGGCCTTCCTTTGCCCCCAAACCTGCGTTTGATGCCAGAAACTGCCCCGCTCACATCCTCAACAGCCCTTCATGCCGCTTTCGAGCGCGCAAAGATGCTGCTGACTGAAAGCGCCACACTCGCCCACAAAACGCAGTCGGCCTATCTCGGTGACTGGCAACAACTGCAGTCCTATCTCCACGGCCAGGATGTCCTTGAACCCAAACAGATTGATGATCGGCGCCTGCGCGGCTATCTCGCCCATTGCAGGGAATCTGGCCTCGACAACCGCAGCATAGCGCGCAAATTATCGGCCACACGCTGGTTGCTCAGATGCTGGCAAAAAGCCTGCATTGTCTGCCCCGCCAGCCCAGATACCCTCAAATCCCCCAAAGCAGCCAGGAAGTTACCGGATGCGCCCGCCATCGAAACGATGAACCAGCTGCTGGATCAGCCCCTGACGGAAGACGTTCTGATCATTCGTGACCGCTGCATGTTCGAACTGATCTACAGCAGCGGGCTCCGTGTTGCCGAGCTGGTTCGGTTTGATGTTATCGATATCGACCGGTCTGAAGGTATTGCCCGTGTTACCGGCAAGCGCGAAAAAACCCGGATGGTACCCGTGGGCGGCAAAGCGCTCGACCGTTTGACCCAATGGCTCCCCATTAGGAAAACCCTGTTAAAAGACGCGACAGAGCCCGCCTTGTTCGTCAATCGTCACGGCCAACGCCTGACGACCCGCTCGGTACAGATGCGCCTTAATCGCCTGGCCCAACAAACCCATTTGGGCCAGACCTTGCACCCACACCAGTTACGCCATGCCTTTGCGACGCACGTGCTCGAATCATCGGGTGACTTGCGCGCCGTACAGGAAATGCTCGGGCACGAAAGCCTGTCCACGACACAAATCTACACCCATCTGGATTTTCAACGGCTTGCCCAGGTTTATGAAGCTTCTCACCCTCGGGCGCTGAGAACAGACCAGCTAAAAGTTCAGGAAAAAGGTAGGGTCAATTTGGAAAAAAATGAACAGAAAATCGAAATTTCCGATTGATATTTGCCATTCTTGACCCAAATTTAATGAAATACTGATTCATTAGGTCAGTGCACCACTTACGAACTCAAGGTTCAAACCCATGGAAAACTTTCACGGCACCACCATTCTGTGCGTGCGTAAAAACGGTCAGACCGTCATCGGCGGCGATGGACAGGTCACACTGGGCAACACAGTCGTCAAAGGCAATGCCCGCAAGGTACGGCGACTCTATAACGGCGACGTGCTGGCCGGATTTGCCGGAGCGACCGCCGATGCGTTCACCCTGTTCGAGAAATTCGAAGCCAAACTGGAAAAATTTGGTGGGAATCTATTAAGGTCTGCTGTCGAGCTTGCCAAGGAGTGGCGAACCGATCGCGCCATGCGCCGATTGGAGGCCATGCTTGTTGTCGCCGATCGCACACATATGCTAACCATCAGTGGCAATGGTGACGTGATCGAACCCGAAACCGACCTGATCGCCATCGGCTCGGGTGGCGCATTTGCACAAGCGGCCGCAACCGCACTCATGCAGCATTCCGGACTGGAAGCCCGCGCGATAGCCGAAGCCGCGCTCAACATTGCCGGCGATATCTGTATCTATACCAACCACAACCTCACGATTGAAGTACTCGACGCATGAACCTCACGCCGCAACAAATCGTTAATGAATTAGACAAACACATCGTCGGTCAAGCCTCAGCCAAACGGGCCGTCGCCATCGCCTTGCGTAACCGCTGGCGGCGGCAACAGGTGGAAGAACCGCTGCGCGGGGAAATCACGCCGAAGAATATCCTGATGATCGGCCCCACCGGCGTGGGTAAAACCGAGATCGCCCGGCGATTGGCCAAATTGGCCGATGCGCCCTTCCTGAAGGTTGAAGCCACGAAATTCACCGAGGTGGGGTATGTCGGTCGTGATGTCGAATCGATCATCCGCGATCTGGCCGACATCGGCCTGAAAATGCAGCGCCAGATCGCAATGGTCGAGGTGCGCGACAAGGCGCTGGTCGCGGGCGAAAACCGGGTACTGGACGCCCTGCTCCCCGCCCCGCGTGACGAGGGCTGGAACAGCACGGCCGATTCCCATCGTGACGAAGCCTATCGCAACACCCGGGAGAAATTCCGCCAGAAGCTGCGAAATGGAGAACTGGATGACAAAGAAGTCGAAATCGAACTGCGCCAAACCGCAAGCAACATCGATATTCTATCCCCGCCGGGTATGGAGGAGATGGCCAGCCAGATTCGCGGCATGTTCCAGAATGTGAATCAAGGGAAAACGCAAACCCGTCGTCTGCCCGTATCCGAGGCGCTCAAGCTGCTGACGGATGAGGAAGCCGGCAATCTGGTCAACGAGGAAGAAGTCCGTGCGCAGGCACTCGAACGGGTGGAACAGCACGGTATCGTGTTCATCGACGAAATCGACAAGGTGGCCAAACGCGGAGAATACGGCGGCGGCGAAGTCTCACGCGAAGGCGTGCAACGCGACTTGCTGCCCATCATCGAAGGTTCGACCGTCAACACCAAGCTCGGCATGGTCAAGACCGACCATATTTTGTTTATCGCTTCCGGCGCATTCCACCTGAGTAAGCCGTCGGACCTCATCCCGGAATTGCAGGGCCGCCTGCCGATCCGGGTCGAGCTTGAAGCCTTATCGGCAAAAGACTTCGTGCGGATTCTGACCGAGCCGGATGCGGCGCTGATTCGCCAACACACCGCCTTGCTGGCAGCCGAACAATTCAACGTGCAATTCAGTGACGAAGCCATCCACCGGATCGCTGAAATCGCCTTTGAGGTGAATCGCCGCACCGAGAATATCGGGGCCCGCCGTCTGCACACCGTGATGGAACACCTGCTCGAAGCACTGAGCTTCGAGGCCGATACACGCAGTGGTGAGACGATGAACATCGATGCCGATTTCGTCGATCAACGTCTGGGCGCCTTGGCCGAGGACGAAGACCTCAGCCGGTTTATTCTGTAACCATTGAGCGAGACCATGCCCCATACCAACACGCGCCTCACTGATCTGAAATGGCACAAACGCCCACAGACCATCAGCCTGCGTTTCGCAGATGGCACCGAAGGCACGCTCTCTGCCGAATTCCTGCGGGTATTCAGCCCCTCGGCCGAAGTGCGCGGACATGGTGGCGGCGAGGCCATGCTGGTGATCGGCAAGGAACAGGTCAAAATCGTGGCCATCGAACCGGTGGGTCGGTATGCGGTCAAACTGGTGTTTGATGATGGCCATGATAGCGGCCTGTACGACTGGAATACGCTGCATGATTTCTGCCTGAACAAGGACGCCATGTGGCAACGCTATATTGAGCGCCTGGAAGCCGTCGGGCTCTCACGAGCACCAGCACAAGGACCAAAAAACCTGTTGATCAAGGATCTTTTGGCTGATAATCAATCGGATTGACTGTTTTTATTTCTGGAGCCCAGCATGAGTGAACAAACCCATTTTGGCTATCGTCAGGTGCCGGTCGAAGAGAAGGCCAAACTGGTCGGCCGTGTCTTCGACTCCGTAGCCAACCGTTACGATGTCATGAACGATGCCATGTCGCTGGGCATTCATCGACTCTGGAAGCGCGTAGCACTGGAGCATACCGGCCTGCGGGCAGGAATGTGTGCGCTGGATCTTGCTTCCGGTACGGGTGATCTCGCCTTGAAAATGGCCGGCATGGTTGGCGAGAAAGGGCTGGTCATTCTCTCCGACATCAACCAAAGCATGTTGAGCGAAGGCCGGGCCAAGCTCGACAATGCCGGTGTTGTCGGCAACGTCGATTATTGCCTGGCCAATGCGCAGTTTCTGCCCTTCCCGAGCAATCATTTCGACTGTGTGACCATCGGTTTCGGGCTGCGCAATGTCACAGACAAAAGCATGGCGCTGCGGGAAATGGCTCGCGTGATCAAGCCGGGCGGACGGGTCGTCGTGCTCGAGTTCTCCAAGCCCGTCTCGCCATTGATCAGCAAAGCCTACGATCTCTACTCATTCACAGCCCTGCCCGCGCTCGGGAAAATTCTGGCCAAAGATGCCGATAGCTACCGCTATCTCGCCGAATCCATTCGCATGCATCCCGATCAGGAGGCACTGAAAGCCTTGATGATCGAATCGGGTTTTGACCACGTTGATGTGCAAAATATGACACTGGGTGTGGTGGCGCTTCACATCGGCTTCAAGTATTGACGATGTTAGCCACAAATAGGCGCGTACAGCGTATCCGGTCTATAACGGTTCTGGTATTACGTGACTCAACCTGAATCAACAAGAGCACCCCAAAAGCAGCCTTGGTGGCTTAGGATTCTGGGTGTCTCCGCGCTGGTAGGTGCACCGCTGATCTGGTGGCTGAATGCTTATCCACCCGCCCCCTATGGCACAACAGCAATGGATGAGCGTATCACCCGTTCATTCGAACAAACGCCCCAGTTGGAACAGGTTCGCAAGCGTGGTTACCTCAGAGTCGCGACGCTGATCAGCCCCACCATCTACGTCCCCGACAAGAATCAAACTCAAGGGCTGGAATACGATCTCGTAACGCGGTTTGCTGCAAGTCTGGGCTTGGGTGTTCGATTTATCATCGCCAAGAACATCGATAATGCCTACAAACTGGTCGCCGAGGACAAAGCCGATTTCGCAGCCGCCGGTCTCGTGGTCAATCTCGCCCGAGAAAACAAATTTCGTTATGGCCCAAGTTATTTATCCGTACGACGACAGCTGATCTATCGTCAAGGCGTGGATAAACCAAAAAGCCTTCAGGATATCGGCAACGCAACGCTTGCAGTCGAACAGGGCTCCAGTAATCAGCATTGGCTTGATGAGCGCAATAAGGATGGCCTGCTCAATATCGCATCACATGATGTTGCCAACCCAACTGATAACAGTGCAATGCCAGATGACGGCTATGCAATTCGCATCAAACTGGAAGAAAGCAGTCTTGGCACACTGGAAGCACTGGAAAAGGGTACGGTCGATTACGGCATTGTGCTGTCGCATGAAGCGATGCTCGGGCAAAAGTTATCGGACAAGATCAAGGTGGCAACCGACCTCGGGCCTCCAGTTTCGTTTGCGTGGGCCTTTTCGCGCCTTGCCGATGAATCCCTGCTGGACAAGGCACGCCGGTTTTTCGCATCCATACGTGCCAACAATGAACTCAAGAACCTGATTGATCGTCATTACGCCCAGTTCGAACAGCTCGATCAGCAATTGGCGCAACAGTTCATCGAAGATGTGGACAAGCGTATTTCACCTTATATCGCTGCATTCAAGGCTGCGGGGACGAAATACCACATTGACTGGCGGCTGTTGGCAGCGATGGCATATCAGGAATCAAAGTGGGATCCTGAGGCACGCTCCCACATGGGCGCTTACGGCATCATGCAGATCACGGCGCCTACCGCACAGGATATCGGTCTGATCGACCCGGCCAACCCCGTGAAGAACATCATGGCAGCCGCCAAATACCTGGACCAACTCCGTGCACTTATACCGGATAACGCGAAGGAACCTGACCGCACCTATCTGGCCATGGCCGCCTATAACATCGGTATCGGCCACCTGACTGATGCCATCAAGCTGACCAAGCTACAGGGCGGTGATCCGAACCGGTGGCGGGACATCCGTGAACGACTGGCTCTGTTATCCAATCCAAAGTATTACCGGCAGTTACGCAATGGGTATGCCCGCGGGGAAGAGACGATCCAATATGTCGAGAACATTCGTGCATTGCACGACCTGATGATCTGGGTCGAAACCCAACACAACCTCATTCAAGACGCGAAACAGTAGTCTCGGTAGAACGTCACTCATGTCGATAGATATTGCAGAGTGGAATTATCGGGCTTGATCTTTGTAAATCAGTCGCTTGAAGACATGCTGGCGAGGATGTCACTGACTACTTCGGCAGGATCAGGAGCACGCGTGATCGGACGACCCACCACGATGGACGTTGCGCCAGCCAAGATAGCTTCCGACGGCGTCATCACTCGGGATTGATCATCCAGCGCTGTACCAGTCGGCCTGATACCCGGTGTGACGATTGCAGGCACAGGTTGCGTGAAAATTTCACGCATCCTATTCGCTTCCCATGCTGAGCAAACGACACCATCCAATCCTTCTTGCTGAGCCAAACTCGCCAGCATGGACACCTGCTCCGCCAGTGGCCGGGTAATCCCCACCTCGACCAGAGTGGATTGGTCCATTGATGTCAGCACCGTTACAGCGATAAGGGCCGTTGAATCCGCTGATTGCGGCACCGCACGCCGCGCAGCAGCCATCATGGCACGTCCACCCATGGCATGAACATTGACCAAACGCACACCCAGATCACAGGCCGCCTTGCAGGCCTGCTCGACTGTATGCGGAATATCATGGAACTTGAGATCCAGAAAAACAGGGAAGCCCTGATGGACCAGACGACGAACCAGATCAGGCCCGCCCCGGGTAAACAGTTCTTTTCCAACCTTGAGCCCGCAATCACCGGGATTCAAACGATCGACAAAGGGATCGACCAACCGCGGATCGGCAAAATCCAGCGCCACATAAAGCCGAGGTTGAAGAACGGTCTCTGACATGGTTATGTCTTATTCGCCGCGAATGGCTTGACCCGCCTTTTCATTGACCCGTTCACGCAATTCCTTACCGGGTTTGAAATGAGGCACGTATTTAGAATCCAGAGCAACACTCTCACCCGACTTCGGGTTACGACCGATACGCGGCTTGCGGTAATTCAGGGAAAAGCTGCCAAAGCCACGGATTTCAATCCGATCGCCGCGAGCCATAGAGGAGATCATCTCATCGAGCATCAGTTTTACCGATGTATCAATATCACGAAGTGAAAGATATTTCTGACGATCCGCCAGGCGGTCGATCAACTCTGATTTTGTCATGCCAGTCATCCTGTAATTTTGGTTTTAGTGACCACGTTGTGTACGTTACATTTTGTCGAAGAAGAATGTTTCAATAAATCTGCTTTGAAAAAATGGTTTGGGTTTCAATGGACAAACCCAAACTAATGAATCAAAAACGCCATCACATGATGGCGCCTTTTCTTCAAGTTAATCCGTCCTCTTATTCAGAGCGATTGAGCTGTTCTTTCAGCAGATCACCCAAGGTCGGGTTGCTGACGGTCGCGCGGCTGCTCAACTCTTCCATTGCCTCGGACTCTTCCTGAGAATCCTTGGCACGGATAGAGAGGCTGACCATACGGTTTTTACGATCGACGCCCATCACTTTCGCTTCAACGGCATCACCTTCCTTGAGGATGGTGCGCGCATCGTCGATGCGGTCGCGGGAGATGTCGGAGGCACGCAGGTAGCCTTCGACGCCTTCACCCAGATCGATCACCGCACCACGGGCATCAACCTCGCGAACGGTACCGTTCACGATCTTGCCTTTCTGGTTATCGGCTGTGTAGTCACCGATCGGGTCGTTTTCGAGCTGTTTCAAGCCCAGAGAAATACGCTCGCGCTCCGGATCGATTGCGATAACAACCGCTTCGATTTCCTCGCCTTTCTTGAACTGACGCACGGCTTCTTCACCTGGTTCGTTCCAGGAGAGATCGGACAGGTGAATCAGGCCATCGATGCCGCCATCCAGACCAATGAACACACCGAAGTCAGTGATCGACTTAATTTGACCGCTAACCTTGTCACCCTTCTGGTGCGTAGCAGCAAAAGCATCCCACGGATTGGACTGGCACTGCTTCATGCCCAGAGAAATACGGCGGCGCTCTTCGTCGATGTCCAGAATCATGACTTCGATTTCGTCGCCTACTGATACAACCTTGCCCGGGTTGACGTTCTTGTTGGTCCAATCCATTTCGGAAACGTGAACCAGACCTTCAACACCGTTATCGATTTCAACGAAGCAACCGTAGTCTGTCAGGTTGGTCACTTTGCCGAACATACGGCTACCGATCGGGAAGCGGCGAGCCAAATCGCTCCATGGGTCTTCACCCATTTGCTTCATGCCCAGTGATACGCGGTTACGTTCACGATCGAACTTCAATACTTTAACGTCAACTTCATCACCGATGTTCACCACTTCAGAAGGATGCTTGACGCGTTTCCACGCCATATCGGTAATGTGCAGCAGGCCGTCGATGCCACCGAGGTCGAGGAACGCACCATAATCGGTAAGGTTCTTGACTACGCCGCGCAGAACCATGCCTTCCTGCAACTGATCGAGCAGCGCATCGCGTTCGGCGCTGTACTCTTGCTCAACAACGGCACGGCGTGACACCACAACGTTGTTGCGTTTCTGATCGAGTTTGATGATCTTGAATTCGACATCCTTACCTTCGAGGTAAGTGGTATCGCGGATCGGACGCACATCGACGAGTGAACCCGGCAGGAACGCACGGATTTCGCCCATCTCGACGGTAAAGCCACCTTTGACCTTGCCGGTAATGCGACCGGTAACAATTTCTTCGTTCTTGAATGATTTTTCAAGCGCTGTCCACGCGCGGGCACGCAATGCTTTTTCGCGTGAAAGCTTGGTTTCGCCGAAACCATCTTCAACCGACTCAAGTGCGACATCAACCTTATCGCCAACCTTGACGGTCAACTCGCCGTTTTCATCAAGAAACTCGGCTGCGGGAATCACACCTTCAGATTTCAGGCCCGTGTCGATGACGACAAAATCGCCATTGATGGCAACGACGGTGCCTTCGATGATGGCACCCGGCTGCATTACTGCATTTTTTTGACTCTCTTCAAAGAGATCGGCAAAACTTTCAATTTGAGCTGACATGAATACTTCGTTCCAAAAAATACGACCAGACGCTCCGAATGACTGTCTGTCGTGGTGGTTAAAAGGCTGACCATTCCGCGTCCCTGGGTTGGCAGTCCGAGCAGTTGCGTTAAATCAAACAACACCTTGCGCGCGAATGAATTCCATCATCCGGGCTTCAACGGCCTCAATCGACAGATGCGTGGAATCAACCACCAAGGCATCTTCGGCAGGAACAAGGGGCGCGATTGCCCGATTGCGATCCCGATCATCCCGAGCCTGTATCTCCTCGACGAGGGCAGTTAAATTAGCACTTAAACCATTCTCGATCAACTGTTTATAACGTCGCTGCGCCCGAATTTCTGCACTGGCGTCCAAAAAAAGTTTGGCAGGCGCATCCGGAAAGACGACGGTGCCCATATCGCGGCCGTCGGCGACTAGCCCCGGTGCTTCTGCAAACGCCCGTTGACGCGCTAGCAACGCCGCACGCACGTCGGGCCGTGCTGCGATTTTTGAAGCCATTGCGCCGGTTTGTTCCGTCCGCAACTCCGAGTCGACGCACGCGTCGTCCAGGTAGGCTGCGCCATCTGGATCAAAACGCACATTGAGCGTCTGCGCGACGACAGCCACTTCGGGATCATCCAGATCAATGTTCCGCCTCCGGGCTGCCAATGCAGTCAAGCGGTACAGCGCACCGGAATCGAGCAGATGAAAGCCGAGTTTTTCGGCCAAACGCCTTGCCAATGTCCCTTTGCCAGAGCCACTGGGCCCGTCAATCGTAATGACCGGAATCATGCGCGTTCCTCCGAAGCCAGCTGATCGATCAGACCACCACCACAGCGACGAAAAAGATCCGCAAATCCGGGGAATGAGGTCTCGACGAACTCACAGTTATGAATCATGATCGTGCCTGCCGTGCGCAAGCCCGCCACGGCGAAGGACATGGCGATACGATGATCGCCTTGACTCCAGATTTCTGCAGAACCAAAGGGCAAGGGTTCAGCCCCTTTCCCTTCAATCACCAGTCCGTCCGGCGTGGCCGTGGCCCTGACGCCCAATTTGTTGAGCCCATCGGCCATGACGGCAATACGATCAGACTCCTTCACGCGAAGCTCCTCGGCACCCGTCAGAACGGTTCGCCCTTCGGCACAGGCCGCCGCAACGAACAACACCGGGAACTCATCGATGGCAAGCGGAACGAGCGCTTCGGGTATGTCGATGCCACGCAGCTTCGCACTTCTGATCCGGACATCCGCGACTGGCTCCCCACCGACTTCACATGGATTGAGCAGGGTAATGTCTGCGCCCATGAGTTTCAGAATATCGATCACGCCGGTGCGCGTTGGATTCATGCCCACATGTTCGAGCGTGATATCGGCCTCTGGCGCGATACTGGCCGCCACCATGAAAAAGGCAGCCGATGAAATATCGGCGGGCACATCGATCTGACGGGCAATGAGTTGGCCGCCACCTTCAAGACACGCCGTCGAACCCTCGCGCGCCACCGGATAACCAAACCCGGTCAACATACGCTCGGTGTGGTCCCGCGTTGGCGCCGGTTCTGTCACGCAGGTCTTGCCTTCTGCATACAGCCCGGCCAGCAGAACACAGGATTTGACCTGCGCACTGGCCATCGGCAGGGTGTAATCGATTGCCTTCAGACATTGACCGCCACGTATTGTGAGTGGAGAACGGCCCCCCTCAGCCGACTCGATGACCGCACCCATTTGAGTCAGCGGATCAATTACCCGTTTCATCGGCCGCCGTGAAAGGGATTCATCGCCTTCCAACACGCTATCGAACGACTGCCCGACAAGGATCCCCGCCATCAAGCGCATCGATGTGCCTGAGTTCCCCACATACAACGGGTGTTCGGGGGCTTTCAAACCATGCAGGCCCACACCACTGACACGCACTCGTCCGTCAACAGGCTCGCTAATCTCAACGCCCATCGCGCGGAAACAGCGCAGTGTGTTCAGGCTGTCTTCACCTTGAAGAAAACCGGTAATTTCGGTCGTGCCCTCGGCGAGCGCACCCAGCATGATCGATCGGTGGGAGATGGACTTATCACCCGGAACCCGTATGGAACCCTGGAGGCTCGCCCGTCCGGGCTGCGTGATGTACGTCACCGCCGAAGGTGCTGGTTTTGTAGCAACATTCATGTCAGACACTCAAAAAAATCAGGATTGGGATGTTGCAGGACAGTACAGTGCGTCCCGAACGGCCTTGGCGTCAGCAAATAGCTTTTCGACACCGGCACTGTCTCTCGCTTCGATCAACTGCCGCAGTCGATTTAACTCGACCAGATAGTGATCCAGCATCGGCAGCAATTCATCGCGGTTTGCGACACAGATATCGCGCCACATTTGCGGATCGGAACTCGCAATGCGAGAAAAATCGCGGAAACCGCCTGCGGCATAACGGAATACCTCGTACCGCTCTTCAAGGCGGGACAAGGCGGACACCAAACCGAAAGCGGCAAGATGAGGCAAATGACTGGTTGCCGCCAGCACATGATCATGGTGCTGGACACTCATCTGCTCGACGACAGCCCCGACGCTTTGCCAAAGATCGACGGCTCGAGCCACCATCTCGGGAGCGTTTTCATTGATGGGCGTGAGAATTACGCGGTGATCGACAAACAGGCTGGCGAACGCCGCATCGGGGCCACTGCGCTCGGTACCGGCAATCGGATGACCGGGAACGAACTGCCCCCACTGCGCCGGGCTCAAAGCCGTTTTGGCTGCCGCGACCACAGAGCCTTTCACACTGCCGCCATCGGTGATTAAGGCGTGAGGATCGAGTTCCGGGGCAATTTCTGCGAAAACCGAAGCCATCGCCTGCACCGGCGTGGCAATAAACACGACATCGGCACCACGCACCGCCTCAGCGGCGGAATCGACAGGCCGATCGATCAGTCCCAGCTCGCGCGCGCGAAGCCGGGTCTGCAATTGACGGCTATAGCCCACCACCTCACCGACGAGGCCCCGTTCCTTGAGTGCCAGACTCAAGGAACCGCCGATCAAACCCAGACCAATAAGTGCCAGACGGTTGATCATCACCCGAATCTAACCCGTAGTTGCCCGAAGTGACGTCAGTACACGGTCCATTGCCGCCAGTACGCGTTCATTCTGAGCCTGCGTGCCAATCGTGATCCGGATATGGCACGAAAGCCCACCGGTATCGGTTTTGCCGCCTAAAGGCCGCACAATCACGCCTTCGCGAAGCAAGGCTTCAAACACGAGCCCGGCGGGCAAACTTGTATTGACGGTGACGAAATTTGCAAGCGATGGAATAACAGACAGACCCCGTGACGCCAAGGCATCGACCATGAAGGCCAACCCGACAGCATTCACCGCGCGGCTATGCTGGATAAAATCCTCATCACCCAGCGCAGCTTCAGCCGCCCTGAGCGCAAGACTGTTGACGTTGAATGGCTGCCGCACCCGATCGAGCATGGCGATCACCTGAGGATGACCTACCGCAAAACCCACGCGCAGCGCTGCCAATCCATAGATTTTGGAAAAAGTTCGCGTCACCAGCACATTCGGAAATTCGCGCGCCAATGCCAAGCCATCGGGAAAACGACCATCGGCATAAAAAGCACGATCGACGTATTCACTGTAAGCCTCGTCAAGAACCACAACGATATTCTCTGGTACAGCTTCCAGAAACGCGCGCAATTCAGGCTCACTGACCCAGGTACCTGTCGGATTGTTCGGGTTGGCCAGAAAGACCACGCGGGTATCGGCATCGATGGCGGCAGCCATGGCAGGCAGATCCGCACCATAAGGCATGGTCGGATGATCGGGCGGTAGCGCAGGCACGATTTTAGCCTGCGCACCCGTGGCCTGGGTTGCCAGAGCGTAAACCGCAAAGGCATGAGCCGAGAACACGGCATTACGCCCCTGCGCCAGATACGCGCGCGCAACCAGTTCCAGCAGATCGTTCGAGCCATTGCCCAGCGTGATCGCAGCGGGCGCCACATCGAACTTTTTCGCAATGGCGGTTTTCAGTGCGTAGCCGCTGCCATCGGGATAAATATTCAGATCGTCCAGCGACTGGACCGCCGCGCGCGCGCGCGGGCTGGCACCCAGGGGATTCTCGTTGGAAGCCAACTTGATAATGTCGGTCAGACCGAATTCGCGCGCGACTTCATCAACGGGTTTGCCGATGACGTACGGGGAAATGGCGCGAACGTAGTCCAGAGCCTGATCCGACAATTGTTGGCCGATGCGATCGCACGCGCTCATGACATGATCCTGTTCGTTGTTGATCCACCCGATGCGTTGGGACTTGATGCAGACATGACCGCGCGTGGATAGGAACCCAAAACCCGAAGAGAACTGCAAAACGGTTGCATGTTGGTCAAGGCCGCCCGAATCCGCTCATCGTCTGCATGTCCTTCGAAATCGATGAAAAACACATACTCCCACGCCCGTTCCCTCGCCGGGCGGGATTCGATGCGCATGACGTCAATCCCCGCCTCAGCCAGCGGTGCAAGCAAACGCGACAACGCACCGGGCTCATTGTTGACGGAAAGCACGAGGGAGGTCTTGTCCGCGCCCGAGGGCGGTACGGCATCCCGGCCAATCACGACGAATCGGGTGGTATTGAACACACTGTCCTGAATGTTTGCCGCGACGATATCCAGACCAAGCTGCTCTGCAGCCAATGTGGGGCCGATCGCCATGATTTGTGGTGATCCAGCGGCAAGCCGGGCCGCCTCGCTGTTGCTCTGTACGGCAATGCGTTCCACGCCGGGATAGTGAACGTCCAGCCATTCCCGACATTGGGCCAGGGACTGGGCATGGGACACAATACGCCGCGGGAGTACATCGCGCGCATCCTGCCGGGCCATCAACTGCTGGTCTATCTTGAGCGACAGCTCACCGCAGATACGAACATCTCCGGCCGCCCAAGCTCCGCTCGGGGCAACGCCCGTCGCCCCGAACGCCAAGGCATCCAGGGTTTGGGATACGCTGCCTTCCGTGGAATTTTCAACGGGCACGACGCCGAAATCGACGGAACCAGCCGCAACCGCACGGAAAACTTCGGGAATACCCGGCTCAAGAACCAACCGGGCGCCATGACCAAACGCGCGCAATGCCGCCTGTTCGGAAAATGTGCCGGAAGGTCCAAGACACGCCACACAAAGTGGCTGCTCGAGCGCCAGACAAGCCGACATGATCTCACGAAACAGCCAAACCATCGTATCGCCCGAAAGCGGCCCCGGATTGCGTTCACGCACGCGTGAGAGCACCTGAGCCTCTCGTTCGGGGCGATAAAAGGATGTTTGCGGTTCGTTCGACAACTGCTTGATTTGCGCCACGCGTTCGGCCAGGCGGGCACGTTTGGAAATCAATGCAATCAATTCGGAATCGAGCAAATCGATCTGTTGCCGAACTTCATCCAGCGTGTTGGGCAGAGGTTGATCGGGCGAACGTCGATCCGGCCAGCCACCGCCCGCATCACCCAAAGCGTCTGTCACCGCAGTACCCTTACAGAACGCGGATTCGCAGGATGCCGTTGATACCGCGCAAGGCAGCCAAGGTATCGTCAGAAATCGGCGAATCAAGATCAATCAGGGTATAAGCGACCTGTTTGCGCGATTCGTTCGTCAAACGTTCGATATTGACGTTCGACTTTCCGAGAATATGAGAAATCTGCCCGACCATGTCCGGCATATTGCGGTTGGCAATCGCCAGGCGCTGAACGCCCGAACGAGCCATGCGTACTTCGGGGAAGTTGACCGAGTTGCGGATATTGCCGTTTTCGAGGTAATCCTTGATTTGGTCGACCACCATGATGGCGCAGTTGTCTTCCGCTTCGCCCGTTGAAGCACCCAAATGCGGGAATGTCAGGCAACGCGGATGGTTTTTGGTCAGGTTGCTCGGAAAATCGCAAACATATGCATGCGCCTTGCCGGCATCCAGTGCAGCCACCATGGCCGCTTCATCAACAATGCCTTCGCGAGCGAAGTTCAATACGACCACATTCTCTTTCATGAACGCCAGACGTTCTGCATTGATCAGGTTGCGGGTAGCATCGATCAACGGCACGTGGAAACTGACGAAATCGGCCTTGGCCAGCACTTCATCCACGCTGCTCGCCTGATGGACTTCAGGAGACAGTTCCCAGGCTCGTTCGATGCTGATGCCCGGATCAAACCCGATGACACGCATGCCCAAGGCTTTTGCAGCGTTAGCCACGCGCACACCGATGGCGCCCAGACCAATCACGCCCAGGGTACGGCCGGGCAATTCGAAGCCAACGAAGTCTTTCTTGCCCGCCTCTACGGCCTTGTGAATTTCTTCATCGGTGCCACTCAGACCACGTGCAAAATCCCAGGCCGCGCCAAGGTTACGGATCGACATCAGCATACCGGCCACGACGAGTTCTTTTACTGCGTTCGCATTGGCGCCGGGTGCGTTGAAGACCACAACGCCCTGTTCGCTCATCTTGTCGACCGGTATGTTGTTGACGCCCGCACCTGCGCGGCCGATGGCCAAAACAGACTCAGGCAGAACCATATCGTGCATCTTGGCCGAACGAACCAGAATGGCATCAGCAGAATCGATCGGCGCGCCGACGTTGTACTTATCCGCAGGCAGGCGATCGGTACCCTTATTGGAAATAGCGTTCAGTGTGTGAATGTTGAACATGAAAAACCTCTCGAATCTGGAATTAGCCTGAAAATTAACCGTGACGCTGAGCGAAATCGTGCATGAACGCGATCAGGGCGTCGACACCGGCTTCAGGCATGGCATTGTAGATACTCGCACGCATCCCACCGACGGAACGATGCCCGGCCAGCGCAGAAAGTCCGGCTTTTTCTGCTTCGGCAAGGAATGGTTTATCCAGAGCATCATCTTTGAGGATGAAGGGTACGTTCATCCAGGAGCGGGCATTGATCGCGACCGGGTTACGGTAAAAACCGCCGCTTTGATCAATGGCAGCATAGAGCTTGTTCGCCTTGCGCTCGTTGATTTGCTTCATTTGCTCGAGGCCACCATTCGCCAACAGACGCTTGAATACCAGACCGGCGATATACCAGGCATAGGTGGGCGGCGTGTTATACATCGAACCGTTATCGGCATGAATTTTGTAGTTGAACATGGCGGGGACATCGCTACCGGCATGACCGATGAGATCGTCGCGCACGATGACGATCGTCAAGCCGGCAGGACCGATGTTCTTTTGCGCTCCGGCATAGATAATGCCGAACCGTGAGACGTCTACGGGACGCGAGAGGATGGTGGATGACATATCGGCAACAAGAGGCACGTCACCCGTTTGTGGAATGTAACCGAATTCGACGCCCGCAATGGTTTCGTTTGGCGTGTAATGCACATAAGACGCATTCGGGTTGAACTTCAACTCGTCGGCTGCAGGCAACAGGGTGTATTTGCTCGGCTTGGTGTCGGCCACCAGGTTTACGTTCAGGAATCGCTTCGCTTCGGCAACGGCCTTTTCTGACCAGTGCCCTGTGTTCAGATAGTCGGCAGAACCATCGCCACGTGCTGATTTCAGGTTCATTGGAATCATGGCGAATTGAGACGATGCCCCACCCTGCAGGAACAGCACCTTGTAGTTATCCGGAATGGACATCAACTGGCGCAGATCTGCTTCCGCCTGTTCGGCGATAGCAATAAATTTTTTACCGCGATGGCTCATCTCCATCACGGACATGCCGGTGCCCTCGCAATCCAGCATCTCATCGCGTGCCTGAATCAGCACATCTTCAGGCAACATCGCAGGGCCTGCGCCAAAATTAAATACTCGCGCCATGATTACTCCCAACCGTTTCAAATTAAAACCCTAAAGACCATCGACTGATGATTATTCAGTCTCATTCGGACTGTCTTCATCAGCAGCGGTCTCTTCCCTATCGGTATCCGAATCTGCGGACATCACTGCAACCGATGCCAGTTGCACCAGCTTTTCATCGTCACTCAGGCGAATCAGAATGACGCCCTGTGTATTGCGGGAAACCGACGAAATCTGGCTGACTTGCGTACGGACCAAAGTACCCGCATCAGAAATAAGAATGACCTCGTCATCATCCTGCACCAGCGCCGCGCCAACCAGCGCACCATTGCGTTCGCTGGTCTGAATGGCGATGACGCCCTGACCACCACGCCCTTGCAAGGGGAAATCATCGATCGGCGTACGCTTGCCGTACCCATGTTCCGTCGCAGTAAGCACCTGCCCCTCGCCCACGACGATCAGCGAGACGACACGATGTGACTCGTCCATCCGGATACCACGCACACCACCGGCTGTCCGACCCATCGATCGAACATCAGCTTCGGCAAAGCGGATGGATTTGCCCGCATCGCTGAACAGCATCAATTCACGCGAACCATCGGTCAACGCGGCACCAATAAGCCGATCATCTTCACGCAGATCGATCGCAATGATACCGGCCTGCCTCGGTCGTGAGAAATCGACCAGTGGTGTTTTCTTGACCTGGCCCGTTGCGGTCGCAAAGAAAATGTAGTGGTCATCGACAAATTCCCGAACCGGCAACAGGGCATTGACCCGCTCGCCTTCCTGCAAGGGGAGAATGTTCACAATCGGCCGACCACGTGCGCCACGCGCACCTTGTGGCAACTGATAGACCTTGCGCCAGTATACCCGACCCAGGTTGGTAAACATCAGCACCCAGGCGTGCGTGCTGGCAACCAACATCTGCTCGATCACATCTTCATCTTTCATTCGAGTGGAAGACTTGCCTCGTCCACCCCGACGTTGACTTTGATATTCGGTCAACGATTGGGTCTTGATATACCCTTCTCGTGACAGGGTGACTACCCGGTCTTCTTCCGCAATCAGATCTTCAATGGAGAGATCTTCATAATCGAAGATGATCTCGGTTCGACGCTCGTCACCATACTCATTCATGATGGCGACGAGCTCATCCCGAATCACCTGCATCAGGCGTGTTTCAGAACGGAGAATATCAAGCAAATCGATAATCTTTTCGAGCAGGCCGCGATATTCCTCGACGATTTTCTCCTGCTCCAAACCGGTGAGGCGGTTCAATCGCATTTCGAGGATGGCTTGCGCCTGCTCCAAGGATAGCCGATAGCTTTGATCGGGCTGCAAGCCAAATTCAGCAGCCAATGATTCGGGACGCGAAGCGGCTGCGTCAGCCCGTTCCAACAGAACGCGCACCAAACCGGAATCCCAGCTCTGCGCCATCAGGGAAGCGCGCGCTTCATTGGAAGTAGGCGCAGCCTTGATCAGGGCGATCATCGCATCGATGTTCGCCAGGGCAACGGCCAGACCTTCGAGAATGTGGGCGCGTTCGCGGGCCTTACGCAGATCAAAGATGGTGCGGCGGGTCACCACTTCACGACGATGGCGCAAAAATACGGTCAAGATATCGCGCAAGCCCAAGGTGCGCGGTTGACCATCGACAATCGCCACCATATTGATGCCGAACACACTCTGCATCTGGGTTTGCTGATACAGATTATTGAGCATCACATCGGGCAACTCGCCACGGCGCAACTCCATCACGATGCGCATCCCGTCCTTGTCGGATTCATCCCGCAATTCGGTGATGCCCTCGATCTTTTTCTCCCGCACCAGTTCGGCAATGCGTTCAATCAACCGCGCTTTGTTCACCTGGTAGGGCAACTCGGTCACGATAATGATGGCTTTACCGGCACGATCATCCTCTTCGAAATGCGTACGCGCGCGCATGACCACACGGCCTCGGCCAGTCAGATACGCATCACGGATGCCGGCGGCGCCATTGATGATGCCGGCAGTTGGAAAGTCTGGGCCCGGCACATGCGCCAACAGCGTTTCGTCATCCGCATCCGGATCATCGATCAAAGCGATGGTGGCATTGAGGATTTCGGTCAGGTTGTGCGGCGGGATGTTCGTCGCCATGCCAACGGCAATCCCCGACGAGCCATTCACCAACAGGTTGGGGTAGCGCGCGGGAAAGACGCCAGGTTCACTTTCCGAGCCATCATAGTTATCGATGAAATCGACTGTTTCTTTTTCAAGATCGGCCTGCAACTCATGTGCGATCTTGGCCATCCGCACTTCGGTGTATCGCATGGCCGCAGGCGCGTCACCATCAACGGAACCGAAGTTACCCTGACCGTCGATCAACATGTAACGCATTGAAAAGTTCTGCGCCATCCGGACCAGAGCATCGTAAACCGCAGTATCACCATGCGGGTGGTATTTACCGATGACGTCACCGACGACACGGGCAGACTTCTTGTAAGGCTTGTTCCAGTCGTTGCCGAGCTCACGCATGGCGTAAAGAACACGTCGGTGGACCGGCTTAAGCCCGTCGCGTGCATCGGGCAATGCACGACCGACAATCACACTCATCGCATAATCAAGATATGAGCGCCGCATCTCGTCTTCGAGATTGACCTTGAATATCTCTTGCGCAAATTCAGACATTGTTAATCCTTACGATTTCTCACGCCCCATCCGCCCCACTCAGGAACGAAGCGTCGCGTCCCAGTGGCTTAAGAGCACAAACAGATGGTCACCATGACCCGGCAAAAAAGAGCCGGAAGTTTACCACAAGATGACAAATGAACGCGCGTCTTGATCACCACTTTGCGTCAGTACCATCCACAGACACGAACAAGTGGAGAGCCTTTGGGTTACGCGTATCACACCAACCACGGATGTTGCACGTAAACAACACGAACGCACCAGCGACAATCAAAACAATTGACCGGCATCACAAGTAGTCTAAGCCATTGATTATGAGATAAATTAAAGGACAGAACCGCATACGAAACGCTTGAAAAATCACAAATGGAATCTTAGGCCGCACGCCGCCACCCCAGCAAACCCCATCCACCAGCGCGACCTTATTGCCCCAAAAGGGGCTCAGGCAATACATTTGCCGATCGATTGGGGCATAATAGATAACGCATCATGCTTGTCATTCTCATGCGTCCATTTAGAGAAAGGAGACCTTACAGATGAATAAATTTACCGTACTCGCCACCGGCATCGTTGCTGCCATGGCATTATCCGGTCAAGCCTTCGCTGATCAGAAACCGTTGTCACCCTATGTGTTCAACAGTGCTGGCGAACCCGTCATGACACCTTTCGGTGAATGCGTTCACAACGGTGTTGGCAAAGTGACTCCGGAAACAGCCATCATGGCCTGTGACCCGGACATGATTGCCAAGCCGAAAGAAGCGGCCCCGGCTGCTGTGGTCGAACCACCACCGGCTCCGGAAATGAAAACAGTCACCCTGACTGCCGATACCTACTTCGATTTCGACAAGTACAACCTCAAGCCAGCCGGCAAAGAAGCTCTGGACAAGTTGATCTCTGAAATGGGCGACATGAACTCGATCGCCAAGATCAAGGTTGTCGGTTACACCGACAGCATCGGTACCGAGAAGTACAACCTTGGCCTGTCAGAACGTCGCGCCAACACGGTTGCCAAGTACCTGATAGCGCACAACATCCCTGCCGACAAGATCGAAACCAAGGGCATGGGTGAAGCTGATCCGGTCGCCAGCAACAAGACCAAAGAAGGTCGCGCCAAGAACCGTCGCGTCGTTGTTACGACCGAAGGTGTCGTCAGCAACTAAGTGTTGCTGATGGTTCGGGTCATTCGACCCGACTGTCGATCGATTAAAACACCGCTTTTGCGGTGTTTTTTATTGCCGGATTACTATTGAAACAACGCACCAAAACTGATTTGAAGAGGTCAAGCTCACCTTGAATTCAAAAAATGATGGCACACAAAACTCAGTGTCGTTTTCAAATAGCCCATCCCGACGAGACTTCTCGTACATGTTCGACTCCGCACTATTCCATGACGTAATCCAGCCCTGACTGATCAAGATCGCGCTCGCGTTCGCCATCGCTGTAGCCGGTTATTACATGAGCCGCTGGACTGTACCCTGGCTTGAGCGCGTATTACGAAAAACACGCATAGAGGTCATGCTGATTGGCTTTATCGTCTCCATCGCACGTACCATTTTCCTGCTCTTCATTGCGGTCGCAGCCCTGTCTCAACTGGGACTCGACACAACATCACTGGTAGCCCTCATCGGCGCCGCCGGTATTGCCGTTGGTCTTGCACTCAAGGAGTCGCTGGGCAATTTCACTGCAGGGGTAATGATCCTTATTTTTCGACCATTCAGGATCGGTGACTTTGTCGATGGTGCGAATGTGATGGGCACCATCAAAGAAATTGGTATTTTCCAGACTCGCATGACCGATCCATCAAACGTCGAGATCATCGTGCCCAATGCCACGATATACAACAGGGCAACTCGAAAAACCTACTGCGCGACCCGATTGCTACGTTAGGCGGTGCTCGCTCCCTCGCCTATCTATTTGATATGTCTCGGTTGCTGTGCTCCGGCCGCCTTGCACTCGGGCCGCTCATGACGGTTTTTCGGGGTGCCCAACAGCCCGATCAAAAACCTCAGCACCCATCCCACGCGTCGGATCGAAATTGCCGTTGGCATCGATTACGCGAACGATCCAAGACGAGTAAAAGAAATCATCGCGGCGCTTTGTGCGGCAGACAGCAGGATACTGCCCGAGCCAGCCCCGCTTGTGCTCGTCAATGATTCTGGCCCGTCAAGTATCGACTTGCTGATTCGCGTTTGGGTTAATGCCAGCGACATGTTGGCGGTTCAAACGGAACTTCGTGAGCAAATCAAGCAACGCTTCGATGAAGAGAATATCGGAATCCCATTTCCACAAATGGCACTCTGCCGACCCGATTAACGATCACAACCAATGCGCCACCAACGATTTACTTTTACTGCGATAGGTAAGCCGCAGGCTTGATATAACAATCAAAACGGACCCGACCGCTACTGATACTCATGGATGGCTTGGCACCCGCCAAAGCGGGCGCATACGGCGGACGCTTGACCACATACCGATTCGCCGGTTGCAGACGCGCCCACGCAAACAGGGCATCGGCATCGGCATCTACACCCACCAGTTCATGGAAGATGCGCATATCCTTTTTCACCAGGGCGGACTTCTGCCGCTCCGGAAACATCGGATCCATCAACCAAACCGTATGTTCATCGGGCTTGATTGTGTCAGGCCATGCCGCTCGGGCATCCGAACCATAGAGATGGATGCGCGATGCAATCTCATGGGTCTTGGAACCCAACCGCGCGCGCATCAACGCATCAGATAACAGGAAGTGAATCAGTGGATGTCGTTCGAAAGCAAACACGGTGCAGCCCGTACTGGCTAACGCCCAGGCATCACGGCCCAAACCTGCCGTCAGATCGATGACCATTGGACGGCGATTGGCACGCAAACCTGCCGCTTTTGCCAGGGGTTCACGTAAAGTCATTGGCTGATTGAAACGGGCGTTCTGGACAAAATCGATACCAAGGGCATGACGACCAAACGCATCATTGTCTGTTGGTGGGAACAATTGCCAACAACCCTCTGAATATCGCAGAACGAAATGATCGAGCTGGATTTCAGCTAATTCTTCCGAACCGGTTGTGGGGATAGGAAGAAGCAGTGCATCCTGAATCAGGTTGACATCACATCGATCTTCGTCAGCGGTTGGCAAGACCAAACGGACTTTATCCAACCAGGAAGGTGCAGCAGAAGCCGTCAAGGAATGGCTCAGATCCACTTACGGAAGATTTTGGAATTGCGCTTGAAGTTGTACAGAGCTTGGCGCTCCGCAGGCAAACCGGAGATATTCTCTGCCGCAAAGCCCTTTTCCTTGAAGAACGCCATGGTCTGCGTCGAGAGAAGAAACAGTGATTTCAACCCCATGGAACGGGCTCGCAATTCGAGGAAACCAAGCAGCCGCCCTGCCCGTCCGCCACGCTGATAAGCAGGATGAACCACCAGTGCAGCCAATTCAGCCGTTTGTGCGTCTGGATAGGGATAAAGCGCAGCACACCCGATGATATCGCCATCACGTTCAATCACCACGAAACGATCCAGCTCCAACTCAAGTTGCTCACGCGACCGACGAACCAGAACGCCGGTTTGCTCCAAGGGTTCGATCAGCGCGACGATGCCACCAATGTCATCAAGACTGGCCGCCCGAATCCGCTCGAAGGGCTCGGCAGAAATCAGCGTGCCGCAACCATCGCGGGTAAAGAGTTCGACCAGCAACGCGCCATCGTCTTCACGGTCGACGAGATGCACACGATCCACACCGCGAGAACAGGCACGTATCGCGCTTTCCAGATGCAAACGGAACTCATCCGATAGCGTTGATCCGGATTGCGACAGAAGCTGGTGTACGTCCGCCAGCCCCATAACCGAAGGTAAATCATCGACAGGATCGGTCAGGAAAATGAGTTTGTCGGCACCGAGGCTGACAGACAGCGACTCCGCCACTTCTTCGGCGCGCAAATTGTACAGCTCACCGGTGGGTGAAAAACCGAGGTTGCTCTGCACCACGATCGAGCCATCGCCGAGCGCATCACGAATGCCATCCACGTCGACTCTTCGAACTGCGCCGGTAAAGCCCAGATCAACGCCATCGATAACCCCCATCGGGCGCGCGGTCACGAAGTTGCCGGTCAGTACGCGTTGGGCCAGCCCGGAACCCGACGACATGCTCAGCCGGGTCGATAGCCAGGAAAGCAGATCGAACTGCAATGCACCCACCGCCTCGGTCACCGGATCGATCATTTCGAGCTCGGTGATGCGCAATCCCTGATGGAATCTGGGTTCCAAGCCAGCCAAGGCAAGGCGGCGATTGATCTGGGGGCGTGCACCGGGCACCAAAACCAATCGAACACCCAGATCCGCCAACAGGACCAGATCACGCACCACACGATTGAACGACTCAGGCTCGTCCAACGCCTCCCCACCAAAGGCCACCACGAAAACCTTGCCTTCGTGCTCACGAATGTAGGGCACGGCGTTACGCAGTCCGTGGACAAGAACCTGCTGAGGACTCAAAACAGCGGTAGCCGTTTCCATGGCACCATCCTTTGACTGCAAGGGCTTATTCATGCGGGTTGATACTCAGCGTTCATGGCCGGGCCGACAATGCGCCGAACCCGATCAGGCGGCCGGGTTGCCGACATCATCAGAGACATCACCCAAAATCAGAAACTCAAGCAATGCCTTTTGTGTGTGCAGGCGTGCTTCCGCCTCCTGCCAAACGACACTTTGCGGGCCGTCAATGACTTCTGCCGTTACTTCTTCGCCACGATGGGCAGGCAGGCAATGCATGAACAAGGCATCGGAATGGGCGCGTGCCATGACGTCATCATCGATCACGAAGGTCTTGAAATCCCGTAAACGGCGCTCCCGCTCGTCTTCTTGCCCCATACTGGCCCAGACGTCAGTAACGACAAGATCGGCACCGGAGGCGGCTTCATGCGCGGTTCGGACGATATGAACACGATCACCCGCGGCAGCCACAACAGCAGGATCCGGTTGATAACCCTCCGGGGTGGCGATCATCAACTCGAAATCGAATACCTGTGCTGCATTGATATACGAATGGCACATATTGAAACCGTCACCGATCCATGCCACACGTTTGCCCTGAATCGAACCGCGATTCTGCTCAAAAGCGAACACATCGGCCAGCAGCTGGCAGGGGTGGTTCAAGTCGGTTAGCGCATTGATCACGGGTACACGGGAATAAGCGGCGAATTGCTCCACCATGTGGTGATCTTTTGCACGGATCATGACCGCATCGACCATCCGTGAAATGACCCGAGCGGAATCCTCGATCGGCTCGCCCCGCCCCAATTGGGTATCACGTGGCGACAAAAAGATGGCCGTACCGCCTAATTGGGCGATGCCCGCCTCGAAGGATAATCGTGTACGTGTTGATGCTTTCTCAAAAATCATCCCCAAGACGCGTTGACGGAGGGTGGCCGGGCGAATGCCCGCATCATAGGCCTTCTTGAGCGCCTCGGCCCGAGCAAGAATTCGGCGATAGTCCGCCTGGGAATAATCCAGCAAACTCAAGAAATGACGCACTGACATAAAAAATCTCTACCTACCGGGCAACAGGCTCAGCGCCAGTCACCCCAATAAAATTTGAACAATAAATAATGTGCGGAATGCCCCAGCCGGCCCCCTGTGCGAGTCCTGTTGCCCGTTAGTCCGTTACTTGAGTCGCGTTGGCATCCAACCAGGCAAGAACCACGTCACCCAGGCGCTTTACGAGGTCGTCGGCCTGTTCATCGGACATGATCAACGGAGGCAGCAACCGGATCACGGAGCCTGCCGTCACGTTGATCAACAACCGCTCATCCAAGGCCAGTCGCACCAATTCGCCACAGGGCCGATCCAACACAACGCCAATCATCAAGCCCCGACCACGCAGTTCAAGCACAGCGGACTGACCGGCAAACACCGCCCGCAAACCACTGCGAATGCGCTCACTCAACTGTGCCGCACGCGAAACGAGCTGGTCCCGCTCAATCACGCTCAGAACCGTATGCCCAACTCGGCATACCAAGGGGTTGCCCCCAAAAGTCGAACCATGATTGCCCGGCGCGAACAGAGTCGCGGCCTTCCCTGCGCCAAGACAAGCGCCAATCGGCACACCGTTCCCGAGACCTTTGGCCAGACTCATGACATCGGGCAACAAGCCTTCTTCATGCTGGAATCCGAACCACTTCCCGGTACGACCGATGCCGGTTTGCACTTCATCGACCATCATCAACCAGTCATGCTGATCACATAATGCACGAATACCACGCAAATATCCCTCAGGCGCCGCACGGACACCACCCTCGCCTTGAACGGGCTCAACCAGAACAGCCACGATGTTGTCGTGTAACGCTGCCATCCGCTCGATCGCTTCCAGGTCACCATAGGGCACGCGCAGGAAGCCTGCAACCAGTGGCTCGAACCCCTTCTGGATGGCCGGATTCCCGGTCGCGGCCAGCGTGGCCAGCGTCCGGCCGTGAAAGCTGGTTTCCATCACCAGAATCAGCGGATTTTCAATCTGCCGTTGATGCGCAAACAGTCGCGCCAGCTTGATTGCAGCCTCGTTCGCTTCCGCCCCGGAATTAGAGAAAAACACCGATTCCATGCCGGAAATCTCGGCCAACTTGTCGGCCAGACGGGATTGCCAGAGCACCCCGTAGACATTGGATGTATGAATGAGGGTCTTTGCCTGATCACAAATGGCTTCACTGATATCAGGATGGGCGTGCCCCAAGCCCGTCACTGCGATACCACTCAATGCGTCCAGATACTCGCGCCCGGCCTCATCCCACAAGCGCGCACCCTCGCCACGAACAAACGTAACCGGCTGCCGGTTATAGGTAGACATCAAATGACTGCTCATTTGGCTGCTCTCTTCTGGATATTCATGGTGCGATGCTCCTGACCAATGCATCTAGTGACGTAATGTAAATAAAGATACAACAAATAAAGGGGATTCCAGCCCCCTTTATTCGAGCTTATCATAAAAGCAGAAACCTTCCTCGGGTATACGCGACTCAAAACACCTCGGGCTGCTAGAATAAGCAGGCTAATGCGGCCAGTCCCTAACCGGAATCGAGCTGTTCACTCCCTCTTCCTTGTCGAGAAAAATCATATGACAGCCCAATCAAGTGCCCGCGCCGATGAGCTGCTTAAGTTCAACCAATTATCCGATCAATGGTGGGATCAGGACGGTGCATTTGCCGCGCTTCACGCCATCAACCCCTTACGCATTAAATTCATAAGTCAATATGCCGCACTGTCCGGTGCACGCGTGCTCGATGTTGGTTGCGGCGGAGGGATTCTGAGCGAAGGGCTCGCGCAGGAAGGCGCAATGGTTACGGCACTGGATCTGGCTGCTGATGCGTTGCAAGCGGCGAAAACGCATGCGGATGAACATGGCTTGAATATCGACTATCGCCTGGAAGACATTCTTTCGTTTGCCGAAACGCAGGCAGGGACCTTTGATCGGGTCACCTGCATGGAAATGCTTGAACACGTCGACCAACCCGAGTCTATTGTGCAAGCTTTGGCCAAAGCGGTTAAACCGGGCGGATGGGTGTTTTTATCCACCTTGAATCGAAATCCGAAATCATGGTTATTCGGCATTGTTGCAGCAGAATATCTGCTCAAATTGGTTCCTCGTGGCACGCATGATCACAAGCGGTTCATCAAGCCGTCCGAACTGGCACGCATGGCCCGTCAGGTCGGGCTCACCCCCGTGGCGTTCACCGGCATTACCTACAACCCCCTCACCCGTTCGTATGCCCTGAATGCGCAGGATCTGGACGTAAACTACCTCATGGCTTGCCGTCGCCATGAGATTTGATGCAAAGCTGTCCTCCAATCTAACTTGGCCCATTCAAGGCGTGCTGTTCGACCTTGATGGAACTCTGATTGATACGGCACCCGATATGGCGCTCGCACTCAATCGCCTGAGATTGGAGTGCAACCTGCCCCCCTTGCCTTTCGAGCAGATTCGCCCGCAGGTATCCAATGGTGCGCGGGGCTTGCTGGAGATTGGCTTTCGACTCGGTCCGAATGATCAAGGATTCGCGATTCTTCGTGACCGTTTCCTGCAACTCTACCAGCAGGATATTGCGGGTGAAACGCACCTGTTCTCGGGGTTCGATGAAGTGATCGACTGGTTGAATCAGCAAGGAATGCACTGGGGCATCGTGACCAACAAGCCAGGTTTTTTAACCCGGCAACTGTTAAAGGCGCTTGATTTGAAGCCCTCGGTAGTGATCGCGGGCGATGATCTGCTCCGGCGCAAACCCTTCCCCGATCAGCTCATCTATGCCGCGGGGCATCTACGGCTTCCGCCACAACGCATCATGTACGTGGGCGACCATGAGCGCGACATACAAGCCAGCCGCGCCGCACATATGCCCTCGGCCGCCGTCCGCTGGGGTTATCTGGATGGAGAACGCCCTATCGAGGACTGGCTGGCCGATGTCATCCTGACGAACCCTACCGATCTGCTCGCCTTACTTTCGCTAACACCAAACGCACCCTAAAAATCCACAATCAAAATCCAAGGCTGCAATCCATGTCACGATCCGTACTCGAATTTCTACCATGGCCGATTTCAATTCATGACATACATCCTTCAGAGCCATTGGAGGGATTCGCGGATCTCATGAGTTTTTATAGAGAACTGCTACCCCGACTGCGGCCCGGTCACCACAATCAGATCGGAGCTAGTGACCCGGCAAAAGCCGCTCAAATCGATGGCCTGATCATGGCGCTCCTGCTGGTGGATGGTTTGCTTTGCGCCCGGACGGATCATCAGGCGAACAAACCGCTGCGCCTGCCCGTGAATGAACTGGCCGAACACCGAGTGGATGCGGATCACTTCGAGCAACAAACGGTGGATTTTGCCTGGCGTCGCCTGTGCGAACGCTATATCCGTCGAAGCCGGGATTTACTCCAGGCATCTGCCCTGTTGGGAAAGCCCTGGCTGTCTGGCATGACCTACCGTTTGTGTATTGCACGAACCGAGCAGGTACTGCGCGAGGTTCAGGTTGATCCGGCCACCGCCTATACCGGCAGCAGAAGCCAGAAGCTCATGGACCGGCTCACGGCAACGGCGCGAATTCTGTGGCGCACCCTCACCGGTCGCCGTTAAAACCGGCTCGAAGATGGCGAGGGATTCCGTTTAAAAATCATCTTCTATCAGCCGCTTGACGCGGGTCATTTCCAGCAGATCGTCAAGCCGACGACGAGCATCCTTGTTCTCGACCGGTTTTACTTTTTCAACTTCGGGTTCTGCATCGTTCGAATCTTCGGCATCGTCTTCCCAATGCTCGTTGAGATCGGAAATATCGTCGTCTTTACTCACAGTATGTTCCTCAGGAATTGATGAATTTTCGCAGCCTTATACCGTGTTTTTTTCAGCTTGAGAAGAGGCGTTTGCACCTTGTGTGAAAAATAGTTGTTTGTTTACCGATAATCCGTTGCCACAAAAAGGAAACAAAAAAAACCGCCGGAGTTACCGGCGGTTTGTGCGCGAGAAAATCAATGAATAATCAGATGATTACTGCTCTTCTTCGTCCAGATCAAAGTCATCGTCATCTCCAATTTCCTCGATACGCTCGAGATCCATGAAACCTTCGATTTCGTCGGCAAACATAACGGCTGTATCTGCCCACACCATCGGACGCACTTCCGTGGATAGCACGCCCTCTTCTTCGGTCTGTACCAGCGCAAAACAGGTCAAGGGCTCGTAGCCGATGCCTTCGTCCTCATCGCTAATCAGGGCGTACCAATCATCAGCAGGCATGATGCTCAAAATTTTCGAAGCCATCGTCATTCTCCTTAGGTGGTGGGGTGAAGTTATTTGTGGATGATCATGTCAGCGGCATATGACGCTTTCATGGCGTAGCTTCGGAGCAAAATTCACATCAATTTCAGGTAGCGCGTTCAAAAACCAGGCGGCCATTCACCCAGGTGGCACGGGTTTGATGACGAAAATCCCAACCGGAAAACGGGGTATCCCGCCCGGCTGAACGCATCGTCGCCTCATCCAGAGTCCAGTATGCATCGGGATCAATCAATGTCACATCGGCCCGTGCACCTACAGCAAGTCGACCCGAATCGTTCAGACCGAACAGTTCGGCCGGACGACGCGTCAGCGCATCCAGGGCTCTGGCAAGACTCAAACCCTCTTCGTCGACCAGCTTGAGCACGAGCGGCAACAAGGTATCCAAACCGGAAATCCCGGGTTCCGTCGCCGGGAATGGCGCCAGTTTGGCATCGTTTTCATGCGGTTGATGATCGGAAATCACGCAATCGATGGTACCATCCACCAAACCGGCACGCAGGGCATCCCGATCTCTCAAGCTGCGCAAAGGTGGCTGAACATGCGTATTTCCACACAGGGCGTCCGTATCCATTTCGGACAGCCACAGGTGATGCGCGCTCACGGAGGCTGTGACCGGCAAGCCATCGGCTTTGGCTTGTGCAATCATGCGCACACCCGCACGCGAGGAAAGATTGTTGATGTGAATGCGTGCGCCCGTCTCCGCCACCACCGCCAGCAACTGGGCAAGTGGCGCCGTTTCGGCAGACACGGGGATTCCCGGCAGGCCCAGTCGGGTGGCGATAGCCCCTTCGTGCGCGCATCCACGCTTGCTCAAGGAGGGGTCTTCGGGCTGGATCACGACCAGAATATCGAAGGTGGCGGCATACTCCAGCGCCCGGCGCAACAGACGCAAATCGCGCACGGGGTAATGGGCGTTGGACACGGCGACACACCCGCCTTCGGTCAATTCGGCCATTTCCGCCAGCAATTCGCCCTTCAAACCTTGCGTAAGCGCACCGATCGCCACCACACGGGCACGACCGGACAATTGAGCCCGACGTTTAATGAAGCGAGCCACGGCAATCGTATCGAGTACCGGGTCGGTATCCGGCGGCATGCAGACGGTTGTAATGCCACCTGCGACCGCTGCCAGTGTCTCCGTGGCGATTGTTGCCTTGTGCTCCAATCCCGGTTCGCGCAGACGCGCCCAGCCATCGATGACACCGGGAATCAACCACAACCCCTTGGCATCTATCTTTTGAACCTGAGTGTGAGGGAACTGCTCGGGTGCATCACCGATACCCACGATCCGGCCATCTGCCAGATACACATCAGCAATGCGATCGAGCCGGTCAGCCGGATCGAACACCCGCGCGCCCTGAATGAGCCAAGTGTCGCAATCAATGCCCGGACGACAACCTTCAGGATGCCGCACGGGGTCGAGATCAATACCGAGGTTAGGGGGATTTTGAATCATGATTCTGCACTCATGCACAACGCCATCACGGCCATACGCACGCCAATACCGTTGGAAACTTGTTCGAGGATGACGGACTGCGGGCCATCGGCAACGCGGGATTCGATTTCCACCCCGCGATTGGCTGGCCCCGGGTGCATTACGATCGCGTCCGGTTTGGCCCACCTTAGTTTTTCTTCGGTCAGACCATACAAGCGATAGAACTCCTGCTCGGTGGGCAAAAGGCCGCCTTCCATACGTTCGCGTTGCAAGCGCAGCATGATGATAACATCCACGTCTTTCAGACCCTGGCGCATATCGTGGAATACGCGCACGCCCATCGGTTCGATGTCATTGGGTATAAGGGTGCGCGGGCCGATCACCCGCAGTTCACCTACATTGAGCGAGTTAAAAGCGTGAATCTGTGAACGGGCGACGCGAGAGTGTTTCACATCGCCGACAATCGCAATCCGCAAGGGCGCGAAATCACCTTTGATTCGCCGGATCGTGAACGCATCCAGTAGCGCTTGCGTTGGATGAGCGTGCCAACCATCCCCCGCATTCAGAACCGAAACGTGCGGCGCCACATGACGGGCGATGAAATGCGCCGCGCCGGACTGATCATGGCGCACCACAAACATGTCCGCCTGCATGGCTTCGATATTGCGCAAGGTATCCAGCAGGCTTTCACCCTTGGTGGTTGCCGAGGTGGAAAGATTGATGTTCAACACGTCGGCCGACAACCGTTTGGCCGCCAGCTCGAACGTGGTGCGCGTGCGCGTGGACGATTCGAAAAACAGATTCACCACCGTGCGCCCCCGTAACAGCGGGACCTTCTTGATTTCGCGATCGGTTACCGACATAAAGTTCTCAGCCGTATCGAGAATCCGCGTAATCCAGGTCGGGCCGAGACCTTCGATGGTCAGTAAATGCTTGAGATGTCCCTGCGCATCGAACTGGATTGCCCAGGGATCAGCCGCCAGTTTGGGTATACTCGGACGCACAAAATTGACGGCCATCAGGCATTTTCCTCACGAGTCACAATACGGGCGCTCAATGGATCGGGGCCATCGACATGAATTTGCCGGTCGGCCGCCAGATGTACGCGCTGGCCGACCGTATCTGCGGCAATCGGGAGTTCACGGCCATCGCGCTCGAACAGCACCACAAGCCAGATACGCGCAGGGCGACCATAATCGAACAGCTCATTCATGGCCGCGCGAATGGTGCGCCCAGTGTACAGCACATCATCAACCAGAATGATGTTACGACCGTCGATATCGGCAGGCAAATACGATGGCGAAACCTGTGGATGCAGACCCAAAGTATCAAAATCGTCCCGGTAGAACGTGATATTCAGCTTGCCGAGTGGCTCGGTCAGATTCATGCGCTGATGTAACGCTTCGGCCACCCAAACACCGCCACTGTGAATGCCGACCATCAGTGGATTGCTTAATTTTCCCTGATCGACCGCCTGCTTCAACTCGGAAAAACACGTGTCAATCAATTGATCAACCGGCTTAATTTCAGCGCTAGATGTCATATTTATGTCCCATTTGTTTGTTGTGCAGCGGAAGCTTGCAAGGGATATTCCGACGAGTGCACCGGACTTTGACTGAAAAATGTTTCCAGAATGATGGCAGCAGCCTGAGCGTCGATCATGCCGGGTGATTTTTCCACCCTATTCCTGCCATGAAGCGCGGTAAGCAGCATTTGGGCATTCTCGGAACTCAGGCGCTCATCGACGTAACGAACCGGCAGATTAAAGCGTCCCTCAAGCCTGCGACCGAAGCGACGGATAAACTCGGCGACGGGATAGGGCTCGCCCGAATCCATCACCGGCCAACCCAGCACAAGACCAACCGGACGCCATTCATCCAACAGACGGCCAATGATATCCCATTGGATCTGATGCACGTTGCGATGATGCAGCGTAGTCAATGGGCGCGCACTGCCCAGCATGTGCTCACCCACAGCAACACCGATACGCCATGCTCCGTAATCGAATGCCAGCCAGGTTCCGGGCGGAGCAGAAGCCTTCATGGCGATTCTGGGCAAACTCAGGCGTGACCGGCTTCACCGGACAGCAGGTTCATATCGACACCCAGACTCCGTGCTGATGCTGCCCAACGCTCCTCAACCGGATAATCGAAGATCAGCTCGGTCGTTGCCGCAACGGTCAACCAGGTATTGTCTGCCAGTTCCTGCTCGAGTTGCCCTTCGGACCATCCCGAATAGCCCAAGGCGATCACAGCACGCGCCGGGCCGGCACCATCGGCCAGAGCCTGCAAAATGTCTTTGGAGGTCGTGAGGCCGATTTCATCGGTAATTTCCAGCGTCGATTCCCAGCCGCCATGCGGTGTATGCAGCACAAAACCGCGTTCCAGCGCGACCGGGCCGCCCATGAACACGGGCCGACTGCGAATCGACGAGTTGGAGCAGGAAATCTTCATGTGATCGAAAATATCACCCAAGGTGACATCCAGCGGACGATTGATGGTGATGCCCATCGCCCCTTCTTCATTGTGCTCACAAACGTAGGTCACACTATGGTTGAAGTTCGGGTCGTCCAGACTGGGCATGGCGATCAGCAACTGGTTTTTCAACTGAATGGGATCGGTAAAGCTGATCGTCGAGGCGCGAGCAGGCCGTTTATCCTGCCCCTCGGTATTTGGTTTTGGCGTATGGCCTTCGGATGGAAATTTAATCATTGTTGAATGATAGACTCGCGCCGCCGGTTAAGGAAGCCCTTCGTGATGCCCCCCGACGAGCAACACCTGCAGATGCTTACCTGCCGCGAGAAGGCTTCCGCCCAGGAGCGGGAGTGCGCGCCGTTCCCTGTCGCTCCCGACGGATCGGCTTGCCACCGGCACGCGCGGGCTTGCTGCGCTTGTCAGGGCCTGCTTCTGCCCCCTGAGGACGTGCGCGAGACAGAACCGGTCGAGATTCACCTGGTCGCGCTTCTCCGGGCTGACTCATACGGGTTTTCATGCGTTCAATAGGACGAGCGAGCGAGCGGTTGGCGATAGCGGCATCCTCTTGCGCCTGCGCGCGGGCAGGAACGCGAAACGGTCCGGCAGGCCGTTTGGCGACCGTGCCGGTTTGCACACGCGCCCGATAAGGCTTCAGTGCGCGGCGCTTGGTGTCATCATCCTGCACTTTGCGGCGGGTTTCGGGGCGAAGGCCCACCAGTTTGACCAACGCATCTTCCATTTCAGGAGGCAGATCCTGTGCACGCCCCGGCTTGAGGCGTGGCGGCAACGGAATGCCCGCGTAGCTGATGCGGATCAGGCGGGAAACCACGGCGCCCACGGCTTCGATCATTCGGCGAATTTCACGATTGCGCCCCTCACGCAGGGTCACGTGATACCAGCGGTTCACTCCGGTGCCGCCGGCGTCACTGAGTTGATCAAACTTGGCGGGACCGTCATCGAGCTGAACTTCGGTAGTCAACTGCTTGATCTGATCGTCGGTCAAGCCGCCCAGTACACGCACAGCGTAAGTTCGCTCAATCTGATGGCTCGGGTGCATCAAGCGATTGGCCAATTCACCATCATTCGTCGCCAGCAGCAGGCCGGATGTATTGAAATCCAGACGACCTACGGTAATCCAACGCCCTTGGCGAATGGCGGGAAGTGCGCCGAACACAGTCGGGCGACCTTCCGGGTCGGAAGTAGAGGTGATCTCGCCCTCAGGCTTGTGATAAATGATAACGCGTCGGATCGGCTCTTCGTCGGATACCGTGATTTTCTGCCCGCGCACATCGATGACATCGCCGATCCCGGCCACATCGCCCAATTGGGCCGTGACACCATTGAGTTTCACCTCGCCCGCACTGATCCAGCCTTCGATCATGCGACGGGAGCCGAGTCCCTGAGTGGCCAGGATTTTTTGCAGGCGTTGTTTGCTCACGCGGTAGTTCTCTTTACATGCTTGGCGAAGCGTATTCGCCAATTTTGATTGCTTGATCGGACAGGTTTTCGGGGGAATGATAAGCTCCTAACCAATCATCACCAAGAGATACTGACGCAACCCCATGACAACAGCGGCCGAAACGATCATTCCATCCACTGCGACGCCCCAGGTTCGCTGGCTCCACGACGAGCACATGGGTGTTCAGCAGAACGCGGTGCTGCTGCTCAGTGGCGACTGGACGATCCGCAGCCTGCACCACGTGCCGAAGGTCGACACCCCGGTCAAAGAGGGCACGAAACCGCGAATCATATTGCGCAGCGAAATGACTGCTTTCGATGGTTCCGCCGCACTGGTGCTCGCGCGCTGGATCAGGCAGTGGCGTGCAGCGGGCCTGATGGTTGACCTCTCGCAATTTCCCTCACGCGAAACCGGCCTGCTCACGCTGCTGGACGAACGACTCGTCGATTCCATACCTTCGCCTATACACAAGCCGTCCCTGTTAGCGCGATTGGGCGAAGTGGCCGTTGACCAATGGCATGAAGCAAAATCATTCCTTTCATTCCTGGGCGAACTGGTCTGGCGTGGATTTCCGCTATTGCTGGCCTTCTGGCGCATCCGCTGGCGCGCCGTCCTGGCCGAAATTGAAGCTGCCGGTGTGCGAGCGCTGGGCATTGTCGGTTTACTCTCGTTCATGATCGGTATGGTCATGGCCTATCAAGGCGGCGCCACGCTACAAAACTACGGCGCCAACGTATTGATTGTCGATTTGGTGGGCATCATCACGCTGCGTGAAATGGGGCCTTTGCTTGCCGCCATCATTGTGGCCGGTCGAACCGGCTCGTCATACACCGCACAATTGGGCACCATGCGAATCACCGAAGAAATTGATGCCCTGCGTGCCATTGGCGTGCCACCGTTTGAAATTCTGATTTTCCCCAAGGTGCTGGCCTTGATAATCACCCTGCCCCTGCTCTCCATCTTCTCTGATCTGATGGGCCTGCTGGGCGGAGCAGTCGTGGCCAATTACGGATTCGGGGTATCTTTCTCCGTGTATTTTGATCGAATGCCTGAGGCCGTATCGCTCACAACGCTGTGGCTGGGGCTGCTCAAAACGCCTGTTTTTGCTATCGTCATCGCGCTGATCGGCTGCATGCAGGGGCTGCGCGTGCGCGGCAGCGCGGCGGAAGTCGGCCATGCGACGACGGTCAGCGTGGTGCAAGCGATTTTCATGGTTATTGTGATCGATGCGCTCTTTTCGGTGCTCTACAACGTGATGGGCTATTGACATGACAGCCCCTTCCCTGAAAAAAACGGATCTGCCACCCCCCATAGATCTTGTTATCGATGCAGAAGGTATCATCAATCAATTCGGCAGTAATTGCGTGCACGATAACCTCGATTTCAAGCTCGAACGCGGTAAAATTGTTGCCCTTGTGGGCGGTTCAGGCACGGGAAAAACGGTGCTTTTGCACACCTTGATCATGCTGCGGCAGGCCAATGCCGGTTCACTGAAACTCTTTGGCGTGGATACAAGCTCGGCCAGCACCCCCCTTCGCCAGTCATTGCGTGAGCGAATTGGCGTGTTGTTTCAGGGCGGTGCCTTGTTCACTTCGCTGACCGTGCTGGAAAACGTACTGCTTCCGATCAAGGAACACGGTCATTTTGATCCGCATTGGCTAAACGACCTGGGCATCAGCAAAATTCTACTTGCCGGTTTACCCGCCGAAAGTGCGCATAAGTTGCCTATGGAGTTATCCGGCGGGATGGTGAAACGGGCCGCTTTGGCGCGTGCGTTGGCGCTTGATCCCGAACTATTGGTGCTCGATGAACCTACTTCAGGACTTGATCCGATCGGTGCAGCTGCGTTCGATGATCTGGTGCGCACCTTGAGTGATTCACTGGGCCTGACTGTTTTGCAGGTAACGCACGATTTGGATTCCATTTGGCGCGGCGTCGATGAAGTTGCGTTCCTCGGGCGAAAAAAAGTATTGGCTGTGGGCACGGCAGCCGAACTGGCGGCACGTGAGGAACCCGAGCTACAGGCTTATTTTCGGGGCGCACGATCGCAAGCCTTCTGGCTGGCTGCGCAGCAGGAAAAGCACCATTCGCACGCTGCATCACCCTCTTTTCCATCAGAGACGAGCTAATGGATTCTAAAATCAATTACACCGCTGTCGGCTTATTCGTTTTGCTGCTCCTCTTCGGTTTAGCCGGCACAATCTATTGGCTTGTAACGGGGGGTAAACAACAGTCATTTATCCCATATGTCATCTACGCCACCGACAGCGTGGCCGGTTTGACAGTCAACAGCCACGTACTTTATCGGGGCGTGGACGTAGGCGAGGTCAAGAGCATTCGCATTGATAGAAATAATCCGGGGCAAATTCGGATATCGGTTGATATTGACGAAAATGTACCGATTTTTTCAGACACTGTCGCGCAACTGAGGCCCCAGGGCGTTACTGGCCTGAGTGTTCTGAACCTGACCGGTGGCAAATCGAACATTTCATTGACGCACCGCAACAAACAGGGCGAGCTGGTGATCCCCTACCAGCCTTCGATCTTTTCACGGCTCGAAGGTGGTCTGAGCGAAACCATGGTTAAATTTTCGCGCATCAGCAATCGGCTGGACGTGTTGTTAAGTGATAAGAACATCGCAACACTAGAAAACACGTTACAAAACATTGATACGCTATCCACCGTGCTTGCCCAACATAAAGACGATATTTCAGCCGCCATCATTGCCGGACGTACCACACTGCAAAACACAGCCGTCGTCAGTCAATCAGCCAATTTACTCATCAAGCAATCCCAGCAACTGATCAAAAGCTTCAACAAATCGATCCAAGGGCTCAAAGGCACGCTGGACGCGGCAAATGAGGCAGCCAATAAGGTAAGCGCTGCGAGCGAAAGCACGCTGACCATGAGCAAAACCGGCAATGAAACGCTTACAAACTTCAACCAGCAAACGTTGCCTGTGCTCGATGGCTTGCTCACGCAACTGCAAGAGACCAGCAGGGCGCTCACGCAACTTGTCAACGAGATCAACGAAAATCCAAGTCAGATTTTGTACGGTACAGCACCTATTCCACCGGGGCCCGGTGAGAGCAAAACACGCCCCAAGCTAATTCAAATCACCCCATCACCTTGATGCAGCCCTTCTTTAAGGATTTACCATGCGGCAGTTAAATTCGAAAAAAACAATCGGTAGCTTAGCGATATTAAGTATTTTCAGCGCAACGTTAGCTGGCTGCAGCCTGCCGATCAGGGCACCGGAGCAGCAGAATGTGTTTCGCTTTAACAGCCCAGACATTCAAACGCCTGCCATTGATTCAACGGATTCCAAAACCGCCTTGCTGATTCAGATGCGAACACCCAGAGCCGCTGAAGGGTTTAACACCCAGTCGATGATGTACAGCCGGGACGCCCTCAACCTTGCACCCTACCGTGACAGCCGCTGGTTGGCTCCACCGGCACACATGCTCGGTGACGTGATTGAACAAACCTTGCTCAAACAGCCTTGGGTTGCGGGTGTCGTACCCAATTCGGCCAACGCGCCTGTTGCCACCAGTCTCAGTTGCCGGTTGATCCGCCTTGAGCACGACATCGTTGGCACAACGGGCAAAGCGCACCTTGTGATGAGCTGCCTTTGGACAATGCCAGCCAATCATAAGGTTCAAGGCCATTTGCGCTTTGATCAAACCCGTCCGATCACGCGCAACGATGCCACCGGATTTGCCACGGCCAGCCAACATCTGGTCGATCAGGCTGTCACACAAATCATCAATCAAACCCGCGAAGTCATTGTCAAAAGTCCCAAATCCACTGATTGAACGCCAGTTAGATTGAGTTGGCATTGTGGTACTCGGCTCAATCTTAATCCTGAATCGCTCCGCAATCAGTTAGAATGATCGGCTTTGCTGGATTCCGCCCTCGTCGCGTCGCGCTTTTTTACCCACATCCTTTGGAAACACCATGTCATTTGCTGAACTGGGCCTGATGCCCGAGTTACTGACCGCGCTCGACGCCGTCGGCTATACAAATCCCACCCCCATCCAGCGTGAAGCGATCCCGATCGTCTTGTCCGGGCGGGATCTACTGGCCGCAGCCCAAACCGGTACCGGCAAAACAGCCGGTTTCACCTTGCCCTTGCTGCAACGGCTCGCCACCCTGCCCGTCCTGCACCCGGCCCCCAAGCATCGTATCCGGGCACTCGTCCTCACGCCCACGCGCGAACTCGCTTCGCAGGTGGAAGAAAGTGTCAAACAATACGGCCAAAAGCTGAAACTAAGCTCAATGGTGATTTTTGGCGGCGTGAACATCAACCCGCAACGAGACCGTCTGCAACGCAAGCTCGACATCCTCGTTGCCACCCCAGGACGCCTGCTCGATCATGTCGGCCAGGGCAACGTGGACTTGGGCGGCGTTGAAATCCTGGTGCTGGATGAAGCCGACCGTATGCTCGACATGGGCTTTATTCGCGACATCAAGCGGGTACTCGCCTTGTTGCCCAAGCAGCGGCAAAATCTGCTCTTCTCCGCCACCTTTGCGCCGGAAATCAAAACCTTCGCCCAGAACCTGCTCGATAACCCGGCCAAGGTCGAAGTCGCACCACAGACCACCACCGCCGAACGCGTCGAACAACGGATTTACCCGGTCGATCGGGATGCCAAAAAGGCCCTGTTGCAACAACTCATCGTGGACGGCGACTGGAAACAGGTGCTCGTATTTACCCGTACCAAACACGGCGCCAATCGTCTGGCCGAACAACTCGACAAGGACGGCATCCCCGCCATGGCGATTCACGGCAATAAGAGTCAATCAGCCCGCGAGAAGGCGCTCAGTGCCTTCAAGGCAGGCAAACTACGGGTACTGGTCGCGACCGACATTGCCGCCCGTGGCATCGACATCGACGCCCTGCCCCATGTGGTCAACTATGAGCTGCCGAACGTGCCCGAAGATTACGTGCATCGCATCGGTCGTACCGGTCGCGCCGGTGCGGGCGGCGAGGCTGTCTCGCTGGTGTGCGTCGACGAGCACAAACTGCTGGCCGACATTGAACGCACCATTCGCCAGAAACTCGAACGCGTGATCGTGCCCGGTTTCGAACCGGACCCGAATGCCAAGCCCGAGCCATTGCGCAAACCACAGGCCGCGCGCCAACCCCGCCGCGACTTCCCGCAACGCAGCGCGCAAGGTCATGCCGCCCAAGCACCCCGGTCAGCCGGCCCCCAGCGAGACGGTCAACCCCGCTCATCTGGTGGTGTCGCAGCGGGCAATCGCCCCCAAATAGAGGGCGGCAGAGATAGGGGCAACGGCTCACGACCTGCAGGTTCCGGTCAGCGCCGTCGGCCTTCTGGCAACGTGTAACTTTGCGGCGTTTTAGCACTCCATATAGGATGCGGGTTCTACTACGATCTCGCAGCTAACCGCGCCTTGCGACTCGTCTCACAAAATCTCGTCTCGGTCACGAAGAATCAATCAGAGATTCCTTAACTTAGCCAGACACCCATACCGTGCCAGCAAACCTTATGAATCAATCCTGATTTATGGCAGAATCAGCGGGTTTCCGGTTGTTCATTATTTTCGCGACGCCTCGGACAGAGGGGTGGGCAGGAGTTGATTGTGGCAAAAATTATCGTTGTAACTTCAGGGAAAGGCGGCGTTGGCAAAACAACGACAAGCGCAGCGATTTCCAGTGGCTTGGCTTTGGCCGGCAAGAAAACGGTCGTCATCGATTTTGATGTGGGGCTACGAAACCTTGACCTCATCATGGGTGTTGAACGGCGCGTGGTCTATGACCTCGTGAACGTCATCCAGAAAGAGGCCGGCTTGAGCCAGGCGCTGATCAAGCATAAAGAGGTCGATAATCTTTATGTTCTGCCCGCCTCACAGACGAAAGACAAGGATGCGCTGACAGAAGAAGGCGTGAAGCAGGTATTCGATGATCTGAAGGCCGACGGCTTCGAATACATCATCTGCGACTCCCCTGCTGGCATCGAGCGCGGCGCGCAGCTGGCCATGTACTACGCCGATGAGGCGATTGTGGTTTCCAACCCAGAAGTATCTTCCGTGCGTGATTCCGACCGCATGCTCGGCATTCTCGCCAGCAAGTCACAGCGCGCGAAAAACGGCGAGACACCTATTCGTGAATACCTGCTGATCACCCGCTACGCACCCAACCGCGTGGAAGCGGGTGAAATGCTCTCCATCGAAGACATGCTCGAAATTCTGGCTGTGCCGCTGCTGGGTGTCATCCCCGAATCACCCGCCGTACTTCAGGCTTCCAACTCAGGTCGTCCGGTCATTCTCGACCAAACCGCCGACGCCGGACAGGCCTACCAGGACGCGGTCGCTCGGCTTCTTGGTGAAGACCGGCCCATGCGGTTCGTCGAGGCTGAGAAAAAATCCTTCTTCAATCGTTTGTTTGGGCGGGGGTAATCATGGGTATTCTTGATTTATTCCGTGCGCGTCCCAAGCCGTCGGCTCATCTGGCTAAAGAACGACTCCAGATTCTGATTGCCCATGAACGCAGCCAGGGTCAGAATACCGACCCGGATTATCTGCCCAAGCTCAAAAATGATCTCTTGGATGTCATTCGCAAATATGTAGCGGTGCAAGATGACGCCGTTCAGGTGCAGATCGAACATCACGAGGGTGTGGATACATTAGAGCTCAATATTGTCCTGCCCGATCGCAAGGAAGGGTAAGCCAGGCGCTAGTTCATTTGTTTTATTTATACTAGATAAAACTAATAGAGCAACTCAATAGGCCAATGAAAATGTTTAGCGCGCGGGCGCGAGCACCGCACGTTAAAGTTAAGTCGTTCTTGCAATTAGCCCTGAGGGTGCAATCATGACTTTATCCAACTTTTCCTGGTTAACCGATTCCCCAATATTTTCAACTACCTTATGGCCCGCATGGGTTGCTGGTGGCGCCATCGGCATACTCGCCTTTGCGCAACGCTGGATGACCGACCAGCCCTTGGGCTGCTCGGCAGCTTTCGGCAACGCCTGTGCGCGCATGGGTAGTCGCCTGCCACTATTCCAGGGCCCCGCTCACAGCGCCGTCACCGACTGGAAACTCTGGTTCTTGGTCGGCATTTTTCTCGGCGGACTGCTCGCAAGCCTCTCGACCGGCACATGGGCCGAACCAACACATTTCGGCACACTTTACACAGCATTGATGCCTCATTCCGACGCAGGCCGAGTGTTGTGGTGGCTGTTTGGCGGCGTTCTGATCGGCATGGGTTCACGCCTGGCCGGTGGCTGCACATCAGGGCACACCATCAATGGCGTAGCCATGGGATCACCTGCGAGTATTGTTGCCTCTATCTTTTTTTTCGCGGCGGCGGTTGGCACGGCGCAACTCGCCCACCAACTTCTGAGCGCATTAGGAGGTTGATTATGAACAATTCAAGCCCATTGATTCGTAACGGTAGCTTTCTGCTCTTTGGCGTCGTGTTCGGTTTTTTACTGAGTCGCGCCGGTGCGACCGATCCCGCGCTCATTGCCAGCCTGCTGCTGTTTGAGAACCTGCATTTATTATGGGTCATCGCCACGGCTGTCGGCGTAGGTGCCATACTCAATTTGCTCGCCAGACAGTTTAAATGGCGGAGTTTGGCAAGTGGTGAGCCGATCAGCTTTCCGCACAAACCCTTCGTGCGCGCACTCATTCCGGGCGCCCTGCTGTTCGGTGTGGGTTGGGGCCTGACCGGAGTCTGCCCTGGAACCGCACCCGCCATGCTCGGCGAGGGTCAGTGGTTTGTCGGCGTGGTACTCATCGGTATCGTTGCGGGCACCTGGCTGGTCGGTTTTATCCACCACATCCAAATCAAGAGGCAGGTACAATCACGGAATATGACTGCTGCGAATAGATAATGCATGGCCAATTCTTCAGCAAACAAGACAAAACAAACGGAGCTCAAGGAACAGCGCGTCGATACCTGGTTATGGGCAGCGCGTTTTTTCAAGACACGCTCCCTTGCCTCTACGGCCATCGAAGGCGGCAAGATCGAAATCAACGGTCAGCCATGCAAAAAATCCGGCAAGGTCATCCGAATTGGTGATGAGCTATCCATCGAACGCGGCGAAACCATATGGGTTGTCACCATCTCGGGATTATCCAAGCAACGCGGATCGGCCACAGTGGCTCAGACCCTTTACTCTGAATCGCCTGACCATCTGGCCGAACGCCTGAAGAAAGCCGAACAAAAACATCAAAACCGCTTAATGAACCCAAGCCGCGTCAAACCGGATCAACACACCCGCATCTTGCTTCGCGCCCTGCGCGGCAAGCCTTTATAAAGCCCAATTCCCTCGATCATGCAGCGATATGCCGGAATTTCGCGCAAAAATGCCGTGGTCAACCGGCTGTCTAGTGGACATTCCACCGGCCACACGGCACAATGCCGACAACTTGAATTTCACGACATAAAAGACACTCCCGCGACAAGGAACTGCGACGCATGGCAACTATTCTGCTGCTGAACGGCCCGAATCTGAACCGACTCGGCTCGCGCGAGCCCGAACGCTATGGCAAGACCACTTTGAACGATATCGTTCAGCGGCTGGATAACCTCTGCCGACACACATCGTCGACGCTTGAACATCTTCAAACCAATGCCGAACACGAGATGATCGAGCGGATTCATGCCGCTGCCGATGCCAGCGTGGATGGCATCATCATCAATCCTGCCGCCTGGACGCACACCAGCGTCGCCTTGCGCGATGCCCTGCTCTCCACGGCCATTCCTTTCGTCGAAATCCACATCACCAACATTCATGCCCGCGAATCGTTCCGCCAGCATTCGTATTTTTCGGATATCGCTGTCGGGTCGATCATTGGTGTGGGTGCTGTCGGCTACGAACTCGCGTTATTTGCCTTACTCAATCATCTTGGCATCCCACGCAACACGCTGTGGGCGCCCCCCTTGCCACACGCCTGATTCCCAAGGAATTCAGGCCAAAATCATTCGGAGTAGTCCATCCATGGATATTCGCAAAATTAAAAAACTGATCGAACTCCTTGAAGAATCGGGCATCGCCGAAATTGAAATTCGCGAAGGCGAAGAATCCGTTCGTATTTCTCGTGGTCAAATTGCCCAAGCCACGCCAGTTCAATATACGGTACCCAGCGTCAGTGTACCAACTGTCGCTTCTGCTCCGGCACCCGATTCACAACAGGTGGCCGCGCCTGCTCAGGCAGCAGGAACACCGATCAAATCACCCATGGTTGGTACGTTCTATCGATCTGCTTCACCTACGGCAAAACCGTTTGTCGAAGTCGGCAGCATCGTCAAGTCTGGCGACACGCTGTGCGTCATCGAAGCCATGAAAATGTTCAACCAGATTGAGGCCGAAACCAGCGGCACCATCACCGCGATTCTGGTCGAGAATGGCCAGCCGGTCGAATACGACCAGCCTTTGTTCATCATCGAATAAGCCATTCCGTTTTCAGAGGTTTTGCCATGTTGAACAAAGTATTAATCGCGAATCGCGGTGAAATTGCGCTCCGAATTCTGCGTGCCTGTCGCGAACTCGATATCCAGACCGTCGCCGTCCATTCCACTGCCGACCGGGATCTCAAACACGTTCGCCTTGCGGATGAATCGGTCTGCATCGGTGGTCCACGCTCGAACGAAAGCTATCTGAACATCCCGGCAATCATCGCGGCGGCAGAAGTGACCGATTCGGTCGCCATTCATCCCGGTTATGGATTTTTGTCAGAGAATGCCGACTTTGCCGAGCGTGTGGAACAATCGGGTTTTATTTTCATCGGTCCAACCGCAGAAAACATTCGCATGATGGGCGACAAGGTCACTGCCAAGGAAACCATGCGAGAGGCCAATGTGCCTTGCGTGCCGGGTTCCGATGGCGCGCTGGGTGATGACCCGGACGAAAACCTTCGCCTTGGACGTGAAGTGGGTTATCCGGTCATCATCAAGGCGGCCGGTGGTGGTGGCGGCCGTGGTATGCGCGTGGTCCATACCGAGGCCGCTCTGCTGCATGCCATAGAAATGACGCGTAGCGAAGCACAAGCGGCATTCAACAATCCGCAGGTGTACATGGAAAAATTCCTTGAGCACCCACGCCACGTAGAAATCCAGGTACTTGCGGACACCCACGGTAATGCGATCTATCTGGGTGAACGCGATTGCTCCATGCAGCGCCGCCATCAGAAAATCATCGAAGAAGCCCCCGCACCAGGCGTCACGCCGGAGCAACGTGCCGAAATCGGCGCGGTATGCGTGGCCGCCTGTCAGCGCATGGGCTACCGCGGGGCGGGAACATTCGAATTCCTGTATGAAAACGGCAATTTCTATTTCATCGAAATGAATACCCGTCTGCAAGTAGAACACACCATCACCGAAATGATCACCGGCATCGATCTCGTCAAGCAGCAACTGCGTATTGCGGCGGGCCTGCCGCTTGAGATCACGCAGGATCAAGTCCGCCTGACCGGGCACGCCATCGAATGCCGTATCAACGCGGAAGATCCGGCCACCTTTGTGCCGAGTCCGGGGAAAATCACCAACCTGCATTTTGCAGGCGGGCCGGGGGTACGCATCGACTCGCACATCTACAACGGCTATAGCGTGCCGCCCTACTATGACTCGATGATCGGCAAGCTCATCACGCATGCCGACACGCGCGACCAGGCGATCCGCCGCATGGCCGGTGCGCTCGACGAAATGATGATCGATGGCATCAAGACTAATATCCCCTTGCACCGTGATCTGATGGCCGATCAGGCTTTTATTGAAGGCGGCACGGATATTCATTACCTGCAAAAGAAACTGGGTCTGAACTGATGTCCGAATCATCTGCAATGAGTCCGGCCTGGCAGCGACTGAGCCTGGACGTCCCCCAATCCGATGTCGAAGCCTGCGAAGACGCCTTGCTTGAAGCGGGTGCAGTCTCCGTTTCGCTGGAAGAAATCGGCGACGAGCAGATTTACGAACCCAAACCGGGTGAAACGCCGCTCTGGCAGCGGGTTCGCGTCGCGGGTCTTTTCGAAGGCCATATCAGCCCGGCAGACATCATGGGACAACTGCATGGTTTGCTGCGGCCATCCCTTCTGGGTGATTTCGACCACGAATTCATCGAGGAAACCGATTGGGTTCGGCAAACTCAAGCTGATTTCGCCCCCACTCATTACGGCGATGGCCTGTGGGTTACGCCCCATTGGAGCGATGCACCTACTGAAGCCAAAACCATCGTGCGGATCGATCCGGGTCTGGCCTTCGGCACCGGGCAGCATGAAACTACGTCCCTATGCCTCGACTGGCTGGATGCCCAAATGCTTAAAGGACTCCGTGTCCTCGATGTGGGTTGTGGCTCGGGCATTCTGGCACTAGCCGCGCTGATGAAGGGTGCCGCAGTGGTCTATGGCACCGACATTGACCCACAGGCGATCAAGGCCAGCCGGGACAATGCAGTCCTCAATGACATTCCGGAAGATCGCCTCTGGCTCGGCCTGCCGGAAGAACTGGGCTCAGCAGAAAGATTCAACGTCCTGGTCGCCAATATCCTGGCCCAGCCCCTGATCGAACTCGCGCCCATCCTCGCCCACCATATCAAAGCGGGCGGACGTTTCGCACTGTCTGGCATTCTCAACACGCAAGCCGAAGCCGTGGCCGCGCAATGGATGGCTCAAGGCTTGACGATTGATGGCATAGCGTCACAAGGTGACTGGTCACGCGTGAGTGGCCTACGAGAATAAATTCGCCTTCCTGAGAATTGGTTCATCCGTGCAGTAATTTAACCAAAAAGTTTTGATTAATAGTCTACTATCAGTTTTTGATAGCAACTAAAAATCAACTTAGGTTTTGGTCACTGCCCATGCTTGAACACCCGTTACTCCCCCTTCATTCCGATCTCTCGCATCGCGCCGTTGTTGACACCGCATCTCTTCCGTGGGTTGATTCTCCCGAGGCGACAGTAAAACGCAAATTGATTGAACGCAGGGGCGGCGATGGCACACGAGCCACCAGCCTTGTCAAATTCGCAGCGGGTGCGCGTTTTCCCTGCCACGTCCATCATGGTGGTGAAGAGTTTATTGTCCTCGAAGGCGCTTTTTGCGATGAGCGGGGCTGTTTTCCAAAGGGGAGTTATGTCCTGAACCCCCCGGGGTCCAGTCATGCGCCGTACGCACCGGATGGCTGTGTTATTTTTGTCAAATTGCATCATCTACCCCCCGAATCACAATCGCCCATTTCAATCGATACGCTCAACACGCCTTGGTTGCCCGGTTTGGTCGAAGGGCTTGAAGTCATGCCGCTTTCAGACATCGCCGGACAACACACAGCCCTGGTTCGGTGGCAACCCGATACCTATTTCAAACCCCATCATCATTTTGGTGGAGAGGAGATATTTGTCCTCGAGGGTGAATTCTGCGATGAAACAGGCGCGTACCCAGCGGGTTCCTGGATTCGCAGCCCGCATTGGAGCAAACACACACCCTTCACCCGCAGTGGTTGCACTATTTTTGTCAAAACAGGCCACCTCCCCATTCCAGATTCTTGGTACGCCAATCAAAAATCTGTCCCCAGCTTTTCTTGAACCATCACCACGGAGCATTTACATGCATATTTTCGATGCTATCCGCAGCCGTCGCGCGGTAAAGTATTTTGATCCTGAATTCAAACTGTCTGCCGAAAAGCAAGCCGAACTGCTTGAACTGGCCATGCAATCGCCCACGGCATTCAATTTGCAACACTGGCGTTTCGTCGTTGTCGATGATCCGAAAGTACGCCAGCAAATTCGTGCTGTCGCTTGGGATCAGGCCCAAGTGACCGATGCTTCGATGCTTTTGATTTTATGCGCCGACGTCAACAGTTGGGAAAAAAACGCCGCGCGGGTATGGGCCGGTGCACCGGATGCCGTGCGCGAGATGATGGTGCCCGCCATCGATGCCTACTATCGGAATAAACCGCAGGTTCAGCGCGACGAAATCATGCGTAGCTGCGGTATTGCGGGGCAGACCCTAATGCTTGCGGCCCGAGCGATGGATCTGGATAGCTGTCCCATGGACGGTTTTGATTTCGAGGCCGTTGCCAAAATCATTCAATTACCCGCCGATCATGAAATTGCCTTCATGCTCGCAATCGGTAAGAAAACACGCGATGTGTGGCCAAAACCTGGTCAACTCGATCAAACCGAAGTGGTGATTCGCAACCAATTTGGCGCCTGAGCGTCACATCATCTCGGCTAATTGTTGCGTCCTTTTGGACGCACCCTTAAATCAACAGGAGATAAACCATGATCAAAGCCTATGCCGCCCACCAAGCCGGTGGTGAACTCAAGCCGTTCGAGTACGATCCGGGTGAATTAGCTGCCGATCAGGTCGAGATTAACGTCGAGCATTGTGGTATTTGCCACAGTGATTTAAGCATGATCGACAATGAGTGGGGATTTTCCAACTATCCCCTGGTACCTGGGCACGAGGTTGTCGGCACCATCGGTGCAGTCGGATCAGCAGTGGACCATCTCAAGGTAGGCCAACGCGTAGGTTTAGGCTGGCAATCGGGCTATTGCATGACTTGCGGCACTTGTTTGGATGGCGATCACAATCTCTGTCCTCAAGCTGAGTCCACTATTATTGGCCGCCATGGTGGTTTTGCCGATAAAGTCCGTGCACAAGCCGTTAGCGTGATTCCTCTGCCCGAAGGGCTGGACCCCGCCAAGGCCGGTCCGTTGTTCTGCGGCGGTATTACCGTCTTTAATCCCATGGTTCAGTTCGGCCTTTCCCCCACCGCGCGGGTAGGGGTGATTGGCATCGGCGGCCTTGGCCACATGGCGCTGCAATTTTTAAACGCCTGGGGGTGTGAAGTAACGGCGTTTACCACCAGCGAAGCCAAACGAGCGGAAGCTCAGGAACTGGGCGCGCACCAGACGTTGGATTCACGCGATGACGATGCGCTGGCGAATGCCGCTGGCCGTTTTGACTATCTGATTTCAACGGTGAATGTTAGCTTGAATTGGAATGCCTACCTTGGCACGCTCAAACCCAAAGGGCGATTGCACGTGGTTGGCGCGGCTTTGGAGCCATTACAAATTCCTGCATTCAGCTTGATCATGGCGCAACGGTCGGTTTCAGGCTCCCCTGTCGGCAGCCCTGCCACGCTTGCGAAAATGCTCGAATTTGCGGCCCGCCACCATATCGAACCCATCACGGAACATTATAAATTTTCACATATCAATGAAGCCATCGCTCATCTGCGCAGTGGCAAAGCCCGTTATCGGGTGGTGCTCAGTCACGATTAATTGTTCATCCGTTTGAATACGAAAAGCCCCGTTATCGGGGCTTTTTTTATATTAACAACGTCAAAAGGATGACACGATTTAGCGCTTTTCTAATTGGCGCCATTACTCTGGTCTGGTGAAGACGTGACCGCATGAACGCCTGCCGACGCGGCATCTGCACCCATGCGCACAGCCGCACCGGTGACGCTAACACCAGTAGATACTGTTGTACCTACCACGGATGCGGTTGTGGTTACTACGGTACAAGCAGAAAGCCCTGAGGCCATCACCAGCAAAAAGGCCAAGAGACACGACCTGCATGAAGACGGCTTCATTGTCCTGCACTCATTTTTTGCACCCGGTTAACCGCTGATCTGACTGATGCGCGTGCGTTGACCCGACAAATCATGGAGTTGCGACTGGAAGCCGGCTTCACGTTCACGCTCCTGATGCACCACATCTGGTGGAGCCTTGTCAGCGAATTTCGGATTGGCGAGTTTGGCTTGGGCCTTTTCCAGTTCTTTGGTTAAGCGCTCGATTTCTCGATCGAGCCGCGCGAGTTCTGCTTCCTTGTCGATCAATCCCGCCAAGGGGATGTGGATTTGCAACTCGCCAACCAGAGCCATGGCGGCCTCAGGCACGGTCTCTCCCGCGCCCAATGGAGTGACACCTCCAATCCGACCGACAGAATTCAGCAAAGTGCCAAACCGCTCAAACCGGGCGATCTCTTCAACGGTGGCATGTGTCACCAGCACGTCGAGCGATTTACTGGGCGCTATGTCCATTTCGGCACGAATCCGGCGCACGCCCAGAATCACATTTTTCAGCCAATCGACCGACTCGATCGCATGGGTATTGATTTTGCGCTCGTTCGCCAAGGGATACGGACGCCCCATGATGCTATCGGTTGACGACACATCCGCCAATACCATCGGTGCCAAGCGCTGCCAGATGGCTTCGGTAATGAACGGGATGATCGGGTGCAGGAGCCGCAAAAGCGCTTCGAGCACGCGCACGAGGGTGCGACGTGTGCCACGCTGAGCGGCTTCATCATCAGCCTTGAGCGCGGGCTTGGTGAACTCGAGATACCAGTCGCAGTATTCATTCCAGGTGAATTCATAAAGCGCTTGCGCCGCCAGATCGAAGCGGTATTCGGTAAAGTGTTTAGTTACTTCCGCCTCGACCTGTTGCAGACGTCCGATAATCCACTCGTCCGCATCACTCAAAGCCACCGGCGCGTCGGTCAGGCCGGTGTCTTGATCTTCGCATTGCATCATCACAAACCGGCTGGCATTCCACAGCTTGTTGCAGAAATTGCGGTAACCTTCGATGCGCCCGAGATCGAAACGGATGTCCCGCCCCGTGGTCGCCAGTGCGGCAAAGGTAAAGCGCAACGCATCGGTGCCGAAGGCCGGGATGCCATTGGGAAATTCCTTGCGCGTGTCTTTTTCGATCTTCGCCGCCATTTTGGGCTGCATGAGGCCCGCGGTGCGTTTGGCAACGAGCGATTCGAGATCGATGCCATCGATCAGGTCGATCGGGTCGAGCACGTTGCCCTTGGACTTGGACATTTTCTGTCCCTGCGCATCGCGAATCAGGCCGTGCACGTACACTTCACGAAACGGCACGTCACGCATGAAGTACTTGCCCATCATCACCATCCGGGCGACCCAGAAGAAGATGATGTCAAAGCCGGTCACCAGGACGCTTGTGGGATAGAACTGCGCCAGTTCCTGTGTATGCTGCGGCCAGCCAAGAGTGGAAAACGGCCAGAGCGCGGAGGAGAACCAGGTGTCGAGCACATCGTTGTCCTGCGACAGAACCACCGTGCCATCCAGATCATATTTCAACCGGACTTCCGCTTCATTTCGCCCGACATATACCTTGCCCGATTCGTCATACCACGCTGGAATACGATGCCCCCACCAGATCTGGCGGCTGATGCACCAGTCCTGAATGTTCTCCAGCCATTGATAATAGGTATTCGACCAGTTTTCCGGCACGAATTTGATGTCACCGCCACGCACCGCGTCCAGTGCCGGGCGTGTAATGGCGGCCAGTCCGCCCGGACGACCATCGTCCTGTGTTTCTCTTGTTAAATCGACAAACCATTGGTCGGTCAACATCGGTTCAATCACCGCGCCGCTGCGGTCGCCACGCGGCACCATGAGCTTGTGATCGTCGATCTTTTCCAGCAAATCGAGTTCTTTAAGATCGTGGATGATCCGATCACGAGCTTCATAGCGATCCAGCCCCGCGTAATGGGCTGGCAAGGCGCCCTCTTCTTCGCCGCCGATGATTTCCGGCAGTTCGCGAATCCGTGCATCGATGGTCAGCACATTGATTTTGGGCAGGTTGTGGCGCTGGCCGACGACATAGTCGTTGAAATCGTGCGCAGGGGTGATTTTCACGCAGCCCGAGCCGAAGGCCGGATCGACATAATCATCCGCGATGATCGGTATTTCACGGCCTACCAGCGGCAAGGTAATGGTCTTGCCAATCAGATGCTGGTAGCGCTCGTCTTCCGGATGTACGGCCACCGCGGTGTCACCCAACATGGTTTCAGGACGGGTCGTGGCGACAATCAAGTGGCCACTGCCATCGGTCAGCGGGTATCGCAGATGCCACAGGTGGCCGGTTTCCTCTTCGCTGATAACCTCCAAATCCGAGACGGCGGTATGCAGCACGGGGTCCCAGTTCACCAGCCGTTTGCCACGATAAATCAGACCATCCTCATACAAGCGCACAAAGACTTCACGCACCGCCTCGGACAAACCCTCATCCATCGTGAACCGCTCGCGCGACCAGTCGCAGGAGGCACCCAGGCGCTTCATCTGTTCGGTGATGAATCCACCCGATTCGGCTTTCCATTGCCACACCCGTTCGGTGAATGCCTCGCGGCCGAGATCATGCCGTGTCTTGCCTTCGGCCTCGAGTTGACGCTCCACCACCATTTGCGTGGCAATACCCGCATGATCGGTACCCGGCTGCCAGAGCGTGCGATCACCCTGCATCCGATGGACACGGGTGAGCATGTCCATCAGGGTATCCTGAAACGCATGGCCCATATGCAGGCGCCCCGTCACATTCGGTGGCGGCAGCATGATGCAGTAACTCGGTGCATCGGTGGGCAGACTGGCATCGGGAGCAAAGTAGCCGCCCGCTTGCCAGCGCGCGTAACAAGGAGCTTCGATCTCGGCGGGATTATAGGTTTTTTCCATTTTTATCATCAACTTAAATTATATATATTCGTACGGGGTTACGCGCTCAACGATCGTCACGCGGCACCTGGGCAATCTGCCGGTGAACAGGTTTGGCCCCTGAGGCTTGATACTCGCGCCAGCGTGCGCGGGCGGCATCCCGATTGGCGGGATTGGCATCAACAAGTTCATCCAGTTGAACGCGTTCGGCAACGCGCTCGATGGGTTTGCCGGAAAGATTGATCACATAATCAAAACCACCAGCCGCCACATCCACGCCCAGGAAAATCGGTGCGTGGGCGATATCTTCAGGGTCGGCCGTGTGCGGCACGAAGGCGTCGGGTTTGTAGCCCCATAAATAATCGTCAAAACTTTCCACATGCCCGAGATTGGCGCAAACAACATAGGTCATGTGCCCCGCTTCGGCCGCGTCGGCGCACAGTTCCGCCGCATAAAACCAGAAAGCCTCGGTGTCCGGATCATCGATCAGATGGAAAATCACGGCACTCATTCAATCGCCCCCTCGAGCACTCATTTAAAGATAGACACCACAATCATGCCCGGCGCGTATGACGGACGAACAGTGAGCGCGTATTATGCCCAATCCAGCCTTCTCTCGCAGCGCCACATGACTTCATCTGCACAATCATCCATTTCGCCCCGACTCAAAATGCTGCTTGCATGGGTTCTGGTGCTCGCGGTTCTGATCGGAGTGGTCGCCTGGATCGGGCCGGACAGACTGCTCGCACCCTGGCGCCTGATCTCCTTACCCGCACTCGGCATTGCCCTGATCCTGATGGTATTAAGCTATGCGCTGCGTGCCCTGCGTATTCAGAGATACTTTATCCATGAATTGCGGGGCCAATTCTGGCCCACACTGAAATTATCCACCTGGCACATCCTGCTGAACAATTTTCTGCCCATGAGAACAGGGGAAATCAGCTTCCCGATCCTGATGCAACGCTATTTCACCCTGCCCGCGTCCCGAACCGTACCGGTACTGCTCTGGTTTCGGTTACTCGATCTACAGGCAATCGTTCTGCTCGGGTTGCTGGCGGCGATATGGGGCATGGGATTGCCGGATGCGTGGGCGATCCTCGTAATCATCCTCGTACCGGCTCCGGTGTTGATCTTCCTTGGCCGCCATCGCGTACGTCGAGTCATCGCAGCCCGCCCGGAAGGCAAATGGCGAGGCCGTCTGCTCGGCAGTGTGGACAGCCTTCCCCACTCCGTCGCTCATTTCCTGGCCACACTCGGCTGGACCTGGGCAAACTGGCTGATCAAGCTTTTGACGCTGGCGTGGGTTCTGGCCCATGTCGCCCCGCTGGATCTGGCAGCCGCGCTTGCAGGTGCCATTGGGGGCGATCTGACCACAGTCTTACCCATCCATGCCCCCGGTGGATTCGGTACGTTTGAGGCCGGTGTCGTGCTTGCCCTGCAGCCTTTTGGTCTGGATGCGACGCGCGCACTGGCGGCAGCAGTCAATCTTCACCTGTTCGTGTTGGGTTCATCCCTGCTCGCGGCACTGATGGTTCTGCTCATCAAAGTACCCGGTCAAACCGGACAGGAAAGGGAACCGAGGCAAGATTTTTGACTCTACCTTCGGATTGAACCGCGTTGATTTCAATAATCGTCATCGATACTCAAGGAGCAAATCTGATGTATGTAGTCGCCAACCGAGTCCCCGTTGCCGCCGAATGGCACGATGTGTTTGAAGAACGTTTTCGTGCGCGTGCCGGACAGGTCGATCTCCAACCCGGTTTTGTCCGTATGGAAATCCTGCGGCCAGATTCCGAAGACGGCGTCTATGTCGTTCTGACGCACTGGCAGGATAAGGCTTCATTTGAGAACTGGGTCGGTAGCGAAGATTTCAAAATCGCTCACCAGAATCCCTTGCCGAAGGAGGCATTTACGGGGCCGGGTAAGCTCGAACGTCACACGGCCATCATTGTCAGCGAAAAGAGCTGAGCGCACGCTCTCCTCTCTTCGGAAAAACAACACGGATATACCAGACGAAAAAAACCCCGCGAACGACGCGGGGTTTTTTGTGCGTTCAGCGAAATGCTCGCTTATTCTTCGCCGACCACGACCACTTTGATGATTGCATTCACATCAGTGTGCAGGTGTACAGGCACTTCGAATTCACCCACAGAGCGCAAGGCACCCGCAGACAAGCGTACTTGACGCTTTTCGATGGTCACGCCGTAGGCAGAAGACACGGCTTGTGCAATTTCAATCGTGCCGACAGAACCGAACAGCTTGCCTTCCGCGCCCGCTTTCACAGGAATGGTGACCATCGCTTCGGCCAGTTTCTCGGCCTGCGCCACAGCGGCAGCCAGTTCAGCGGCAGCCCGGCTTTCGAGTTCAGCGCGGCGAGCTTCAAACTCGGCCATGTTGGCCTTTGTTGCGGCCTTCGCTTTACCGTAAGGAATGAGGAAGTTACGCGCATAACCGGCACGTACATTGACGATATCGCCCAAGGTGCCGAGGTTTTCGACTTTATTCAACAAAATAACTTGCATGATGTGTTCCTATACAGGTCGAACCGATCAGTGACGATCAGTGTAGGGCAGCAATGCGAGGAAGCGGGCACGCTTGATCGCTGTCTGGAGTTGACGCTGATAACGGGCAGCCGTACCGGTGACGCGTGCAGGCACAATCTTGCCGGTTTCGGTGAGGTATTGTTTCAAGGTATCGAGATCTTTGTAATCGATCTGTTTGACATTTTCGGCGGTGAAACGGCAAAAACGCTTACGACGGAAAAAACGTGACATGGTGTAATCCCCTAAACTGGTAAAGCTGGCTTATTCGCTTGCTTCGATTTGTTCTTCTTGATCTTCGTCATCGCGATCAAAACGGCCTGAATCCTGCTCGTCATCACGGCGACGCGGACGGCGCTCGTTATCACGCTCACGCATGATGATGGACGGCTCGGTCTCTGCTGCTTCCATACGGCTGGTCAGGTGGCGCAGAACGGCATCGTTGAAACGGAACGCTTCTTCGAGCTCGGCAATTGCGGCCTGAGACGCTTCAACGTTCATCATCACATAATGTGCTTTGACGAGCTTGTTGATGGGGTAGGCCAGTTGACGACGGCCCCAGTCTTCCAGACGGTGAACGGTGCCACCGGATGTTTCGATGATGCCGCGATAGCGTTCGATCATGGCGGGGACTTGTTCGCTTTGATCCGGGTGGACCATGAACACGATTTCATAGTGACGCATAATTGACTCCTGTGGATGGATAAAAAAGCAGCCTGCCGTATGCGCAACGGTCAGGCAGGAGAAACGAGGCGCGGATTATACGGGGTTTCTTGACCCATCACAATGGCCGCAGCCTTAAATGGAGTAGATCGGGAAACAATGCGCCAGATTCGATCAAGAATCTCGCCGGGACTCTTGCCCGCACCTGAAGTGAAGTGCTATGCACGCATGGGCGCAGGGATACACGAGCGACTCATCGATCCCCGCCCTCGATGACCACAAATGCCAGCGCATGTGATCGTTCATCGCTGATGCTTAAATGCACCCGCACTGCCCCGATCTCATCCAGACGTTGTTGCGCCAGGCCGCCAAAAATGAGTTCGGGTGCGCCACGTGCGTTATGAATGGTCTGAATATCATGCAGGGAAATACCGCCGCTAAAGCCGGTGCCCATTGCTTTGACAGCCGCTTCCTTGGCAGCAAACCGTTTGGCCAGCCAGGCTGCAAATCGTGGCGAGTCACTCGCCGGCGCGGCCACCCGCTCCGATACGCCCAGAATTCGATAGACCAGACGATCGCCATGCCGGGCATAACTTTGCGCCAGACGTTCAATCTCCACCAAATCGGTGCCAATGCCAAGAATCATGAAACGATCAGCCCATCCGGGCTTCGCGCATCAACTTTTTCATGTCCGCAACCGCTTGGGGCAACCCGGTAAAAATCGAGCGGGCGATGATGGCGTGCCCGATGTTCAATTCCTCTATCTGGGGAATGGCCGCAATCGCCTGCACATTGTGGTAATGCAGCCCGTGACCGGCATTGACTTGCAAGCCGACATCAGTCGCATCCCGTGCCGAACGGATGATATCGTTCAATATCTGCTTCTGACCGGCATCATCCAGCGAGTCCGCGTAATGCCCCGTATGCAGTTCGATGACGGGCGCCTCACAGGCCACGGCCGCATCGATCTGGCGTGGATCGGCATCAATGAATAGCGATACACGAATGCCTGCCGCCCGCAACCGGTCACAAGCAGAATGGATGCGGTCAATTTGACCGGCCACATCCAATCCGCCTTCTGTCGTCAGCTCTTCGCGTTTTTCCGGCACCAGGCAGCAATCATGCGGTTGGACAAGACACGCAAACTCGATCATCTCTTCGGTTACCGCCATCTCGAGGTTCATGCGTGTTTGCAACATCTCGCGCAAACGGAGCACATCTCGATCCTGAATATGCCGTCGATCTTCGCGCAAGTGCAAGGTGATACTGTCCGCACCCGCCTGCTCCGCCAGCAACGCGGCATGAACCGGATCGGGATAGGTGGTTCCCCTCGCCTGCCGCAAGGTGGCAACATGGTCGATATTCAGACCCAGAAGTGGTCGCAGCGCGGTCAGACGATTGGTCATAAATGTGTATCCCTTTTAACTGAAGTTTTAGGAGCCATTGCCCAAGTAATTTAATGAAGTTCGGTTACTGCGGGCGCAGGAATTATTCGCCTTCGCCCGGTTGGGGCTGGCTCCGCCACAACGCTCTGCTGTGAAACGGGGCTGAACCAACGTGAGGCGCCAAGAGGCTTTGGAGCAGGTCACGAGCCTGACGACGATCTGCCGCATCACCGAGTGCCTGATTTTCAGCAATGGCCTTCAAGACATTGCCTGCCACAGGATACCCTCGCCCGCGTTGTTGCAGAATCCCCTCTTCGGGAGCCAACCAGTACATCGCCTGCGGATCAATCGACTCCTGGGTATCGGCAGTCAATTGCCAATCAATCCCTACACCCAGTTCGGCCAGCAAGTCACGCTCGAAGCCGCGCACCACCATACCAAAATCGACAGCTTGTCCGGCCAATTCGGCCAGATGCTGTGCATAAATATTAAACAATACAGGCGCCGGCTCATGGCGATGTAACGCGCGCATCAGCAATTCGTTCAGATAGAATCCGACAGCAAGCGACTGGCCATGCAGGATGTGCGCATACCCTGCCGGCTCGATCTGCGTGGCTGTTTTCATGTCACCACGACCGACCAGCATCATCTGCAGGCATTGAAAAGCCATCGGTCTGATCGGGGATTTCTTGCCGCGGGTTCGCGCGCCGCGTTGATACGTGGTCAGACGACCGAAGTCCTCAGTAAACCACTCGACCAGCAGGCTGGTATCCCGCCAGGGGCGCGTATGCAGCACAAAAGCACGGGTCATATCCACCGGTCCAAAACGTGCACCGGATTACTCGGGCAGCTGATAACCAAGCGACTGGACCGCACGCTCGTCATCCGCCCAGTCCGCTCTTACCCGAACCCATAAACGCAGCATGACTCTGGTCTGCAACATCTGCTCGAGATCATGCCGGGCCAAGCTGCCGATGTCTTTGAGTTTCTTGCCGCCAGAACCAATGACAATACCCTTCTGGCTATCACGCGCCACATAAATGACCGCGTCGATTTCCGTCAACTCCGGCTCCTCACTGAATCGCTCGATCAGCACAGTGGTTTTGTAGGGCAATTCGTCGTGCAGTAAGCGCGCCATTTTTTCGCGAATGATCTCGGATGCCATGAATCTTGTGGTGATCGTGGTCACTTCATCCGGATCGTACATCGGCTCGCCCTGAGGCAGGTGCTTGAATATCAAATCGAGCAAGCCGTCGAATCCCCGATCTCGATGCGCAGACAAAGGATAAAGCGCCAAAAAGTCAAAGCGCGTCTGCATCTGTGCTAAAAATGGGAAAAGCGCCGTCTTATCTTGAAGCAGATCGATCTTGTTTATCAGTAGGATTGTCGGCAGACCGGATTGCCGGATCAATTCCAGCACACCGGCATCTTCTTCATTGAATCGACCGGATTGAACGACGAACAGAACCAGATCCACGCCATCGAACCCACTACGGGCAGTGCGATTGAGTTGGCGATTGAGCGCATCACTGCCGCCCTGATGAATGCCGGGGGTATCAACGAACACAATCTGCCCGCGCGGTTCACTCAGAATTCCGGTTATCCGATGTCGTGTGGTTTGCGGCTTGGGCGCCGTGATACTGATTTTCTGTCCTACTAAACGGTTGAGCAGACTCGATTTGCCGACATTCGGCCGACCGACAATCGCCACTTGACCGAATCGTTGAATGTCCGTTTCCAGACCTGCAGCAAGTTCAAACTCCATTTAAAGCCCCAACACCGTGGACTTTTGTTGAGACTTGATCAGCATTTCAAACATCGATTCAGCCGCTGCTTGCTCCGCCTTGCGCCGGGAGCTACCACGCCCAACAGCTGTTTGCTGTGTATCACTCAAGGTACAGGTCACCTCGAACACTTGCTTGTGTGCTTGGCCACGAATTGATGTCACTTCGTAGGAAGGCAATTCGCGCTTGCCGCCCTGTAACCACTCCTGCAAACGCGTTTTCGGATCCTTGAGGCTGGCTGCATCGGGCAAGTCTTGCAACATGCGTTCAAACAGGCGCACCAGCAATGCCTGTGCAACCTCAAAACCCTGATCGAGATACACGGCCCCGATCGTGGCTTCGAGTGCATCGGCCAGGATAGAGTCGCGGCGGAAACCCCCGCTTTTCAGTTCGCCCGGCCCGAGAACCAAATAACGCCCCAAATCCAGCTCCCGCGCAATGACGGCAAGACTCTCTTCGCGCACAAGACTCGCCCGCCAGCGCGAAAGTTCACCTTCCGTTGCCTTTGAATGCATTGCGTAGAGTTGATTGGCAATCACCAGATTGAGCACGGCATCACCCAGAAATTCCAGGCGTTCGTTATTCAAGTTGCCGGCCGAGCGATGGCGCAGTGCCATCTCAAGTAGCTCGGGGTTGGTGAAGGCGATACCGATGTGCTGCGCCAGCTTCTGTGGCGCAGCCACAAGCGGGTTGCCCGACTTAAGGACTGACATTCACTGAATGCGTAAAGGATGCCACCACCGCCAGGTTACCGACGATATCTGCGCGACCGTCATAATCGTAAGTCACTTTGTATCCATTACCGAATGGCGTGATTTTGAAATCTTTGGAGGTAATGTTATCGATTTCATTGATATCAAGTTGCTTGTCAATCGTACTCCTAATCTGCATCGGATCACCATGAAAGCTCTCAAGCTGCTTGAAAATGCTACTGATTTTCTGGTCGGTCAGATAAAGCGGTACCACCTTCATCAAAAGTATGGCCAGAAAAAAGGCAATAAAGGCGTACATAATCAGGCCAATCAGGGTCATACCCGATTGGTGACGACGACTGGCGGTACTGTGATAAAGCTTCATGCAACTGTCCCTCTTCCATTAATCAAAACCAAGAAAATCAATGAATGCCCATACCGATACGGCTGGCGTCAAATTTGCCGTCTTTCCAGTCCCAATGCAACCAAATCATGAAGGCTTTGCCCACCAGATTGGCTTCGGGCACAAAACCCCAATAACGGCTGTCGTTACTGTTGTCACGATTGTCGCCCATCATAAAATATTCGTGGGGCGGCACAACCCACTCGCCGTTCTTTTCGTATCCATCCTTTTCGAACAGCACCTCATGTTCGACGCCCAGCAGATTTTCCCGATAGACCGAGGCACCGGCCATGCGCATGCCATCGTCCCCAGGGTAGACGCCGACATAGGTCTCGGGAATAGGTGTGCCGTTCACCCAGAGCTTATTGCCCTCGACGCGAATATGATCACCCGGAACGCCGATTACCCGTTTGATGTAATCGACTTTCGGATCATTGGGATAACGGAACACCGCAATGTCACCTCGCTTCGGTTCCCATGTGGGGAGGATTTTAGTATCCAGCACAGGCAAACGCAGGCCGTAGCTGAATTTATTGACCAAAATAAAATCGCCCACCAGTAAGGTCGGCATCAGCGAACCCGAGGGAATACGGAATGGTTCGACAATAAACGAACGCACAACCAAAACTACAAGGAGAATAGGGAAAAAGGAACGTGCGTAATCGACCAGCAGGGGTTCGTGAAGCACAACCGGCGCACCATCGGCAACCACACCCGTAGCCGCACGGCGGACACGCGCCTTTTTGAAAAACAGACTATCCGTCAACCAGATCAAGCCCGAAACCAGGGTAGCCAGCACCAGTATCAATGTAAAATCCAAAATCACTCTCCCCGAGTCGGTGTTATTTATTGGCATCCATTTGCAAAACAGCCAGGAATGCCTCTTGTGGCACCTCGACCTGACCGATTTGCTTCATGCGTTTCTTGCCTTTCTTTTGCTTATCGAGCAACTTGCGTTTGCGGGAGACATCCCCGCCATAGCACTTGGCCAGCACGTTCTTGCGCAGGGCCTTTACCGTGCTGCGCGCAATGATTTTGGCACCGATGGCCGCCTGAACCGCTACTTCGAACATCTGTTGCGGAATGAGTTCCTTGAGCTTCTCGGATAAATCCCGGCCCCGGCTTTGAGCGATGCTGCGGTGCACGATCAACGACAGCGCATCGACGATTTCGCCATTGATCAGCATGTCCATTTTGACGAGATCGGCATCCTGAAAGCGAACAAACTTGTAATCGAACGAGGCATAGCCACGGCTCACCGATTTGAGCCGATCAAAGAAATCGAGCACCACTTCGCCCAGCGGTAACTCGAAAACAAGTGTGACCTGCTTGCCCGCGTAACTCAGATTTTTCTGTACGCCGCGCTTCTCAATGCAAAGCCCGATGACCGCACCGACATACTCATCGGGGCAGAAAATGCTTGCCTCAATTATTGGCTCGCGCAGTTCCTTGATATTACTCACATTAGGGAGCTGGGCGGGGTTGTGAATTCGATAGGTCGAACCATCGTTTTCTACAATTTCATACACAACCGTCGGTGCGGTGGTAATGAGATC
>NCKC01000064.1 GCA_002282715.1 Halothiobacillus sp. 15-55-196
CGTGGACAAGGCCAACGTGCTGGAAACCTCCGAATTGTGGCGCGAAGTCATGATCCGCGTTTCCAAGGATTATCCGCAAGTCGAACTCACCCACATGTACGTTGATAACGCCGCCATGCAGCTAGTGCGCTGGCCCAAGCAATTCGACGTGATGGTGACCGAAAACCTGTTCGGCGATATTTTGTCCGATCAGGCCTCCATGCTTACCGGCTCGATCGGCATGCTGCCTTCGGCCTCGCTGAACGATAAAGGCCAAGGCCTGTATGAGCCGAGCCACGGTTCAGCGCCAGACATCGCGGGGCAAGGCATCGCTAATCCGCTGGCAACGATTCTTTCGGCTGCTATGTTGCTGCGGTACAGCTTTGGGCGCGGTGATCTGGCCGACAGGATCGAGGCGGCGGTGAGCCGTGTGCTGGATCAAGGATTGCGTACGGCCGACATCTGCACACCGCAAGATCGCAAAGTTTCTACTGTGCAAATGGGCGATGCGGTCGTCGCTGCGTTAAACTGACACTTATTCAGGCGCTCACTTTTATGGAGTGTGGCGCGCAATACATATAGAACTTGAGAGTGAAACTATTTTTATGAGTCGTGTATTTGATGTGGCTGTCGTGGGTGCAACCGGTGCCGTGGGTGAGACCATGCTGGAAATTCTTGCCGAACGGAAATTCCCTGTTGGCAAGGTGTACGCCTTGGCTTCCGAGCGTTCCGTGGGCAAACGGGTGCCCTTTGGTGACAAGATGCTGCTGGTTGAAGACCTGGCCACGTTCGATTTCTCGAAGGTGCAGATTGGCCTGTTTTCGCCGGGGGCATCCGTATCCGCCATTTACGCGCCCAAGGCGGCGGCGGCGGGCTGCGTGGTGATCGATAATACCTCGCAATTCCGCTACGACGATGATATCCCGCTCGTCGTGCCGGAAGTCAATCCCGAGGCGATTGCCCAGTACAAGAATCGCGGCATCATCGCCAACCCCAACTGCTCCACCATCCAGATGCTGGTCGCGCTCAAGCCAATTTACGACGCGGTGGGCATCACCCGGCTCAATATCGCCACCTATCAGGCCGTTTCCGGCACGGGTAAAGAGGCAATCGAGGAGTTGGCGGGGCAAACGGCTGCGCTGTTGGGCGGGGATCGTAAAGAACCCGTCGTCTATCCGAAGACCATTGCATTCAATGTGCTGCCGCAAATCGATGTGTTCATGGACAACGGCTACACCAAAGAAGAAATGAAAATGGTGTGGGAAACCCGCAAGATCATGGGCGACGATAGCATCATGGTAAACCCGACAGCGGTTCGCGTGCCCGTTTTTTACGGCCATTCAGAAGCGCTTCATATTGAAACACGCGATAAGATCACGGCGGCCGATGCGCGCGCGCTGTTGAAGAAGGCGCCGGGCATTAAAGTGGTCGATGAACGCAAAGACGGCGGCTGGCCGACCGCGCAATCGGATGCGGCAGGAACGGACCCCGTCTATGTCGGGCGTATACGCGAAGATATTTCGATTGAGCGTGGCTTGAACCTGTGGGTCGTGTCGGATAATGTGCGCAAGGGTGCCGCGTTGAACAGCGTGCAGATAGCAGAGTGCTTGGCGCGCGACTATCTTTGACGCCAGCCTGATCCCTTTCCGGAATATGGCTGAATTATGGCTGATTTGTCGCTGATCTGTGGCACAATCCGATTACGGTGGATACTGGGCATCAATCTGATCCCTGCTGTGCATGGATGTTTGTCGGATTGCACTGGGGTCACAAGAGATCTGTTTTAGAAGGAGCTGATAGACATGCGGAAGTTGAGTTGGATTATTGCCGGTATTTTGTGTACTGCCCCGGTTTTTGTTCATGCAGCGGAACTGGGTGACGCCAAGATAGCCTCACATCTGACCGAACGACTCGACGTCAAAATCCCGATTACCGGGCTTAATGGCGTGTCGCTCGATCAGGTCAAAGTGAGACTGGCGCCTGAGAAATACTACCAACAGGCTGGCTTGTCCCTCGATGGTCTGGCTGGAAACATTACGTTTCAGATCACTTCCGAAGGTAAGCGCAATTACGTCATCGTCCGTTCCAAGCGGGCCATCTCCAATCCGATCCTGAGTCTGTTGATTCAGATCAACGCTGGAGATGGATCGCAGGTCAAGGAATTTGACTTTCTGCTTGATCCCCCGGTTCACGCCGAACGCCGTGCCGTGGCAGCATCCCAGAATTCTTTCACTGGCAATGTCTCCGAACCTGCTAAGACTAGCCGCCCCGTTCAGTCGACATCTTCTTGGACACCTGTCGCCAATGTGCCGGACGTCAAGATGGGCGGCACCTACAATGTGAAACGCGGTGATACGCTCTACGACATCGCCAAAACGGCGGTCGCCGACAAGTCGGTTCCTGTACGCCCCATGATGCAAGCCATCATCAATGCCAACCCCAGCGCCTTTATCGATGGTAATGGCAATCTGCTGAAAGCAGGCTCAAAACTCAAAGTTCCAGAGCGCGCAGCGGTAGCTACAGTTGCACCAGCAACTGCGGCAACAGGCAAAGCTGCCGGTGTTCAAGCGCCGGAAGCAGCGAGCACCGAAGCCAAGCCCAAACTGCAACTGCTTGCCGTTGAGCCCGATAAGCAAAAAGCCACTGCTGCAACCCCAGAGGCAGCCGCTCCAGCAGCGGGGGCAGTAACCGGAGGTGAGTTGAGTGGCGTGCTGCCAGCTATCGATACTCCAGCCGCGCCGACCGCCGACTCCATGCAGCAGAACAATGAAGCCATTGCCTCCATCGATGCGAAAAGCGAGGTGATGAGCAAGCAGATTTCAATGTTGAATGACCAGCTCAAACAAGTTCAGGGCCTGGTTTCCGAGCGAAATCAAAACATTGAGCAGTTGCAGCAGAAGATCAAGGAATCCAATGAGCAAACCCAGTTGCTCAAAAAACAACTGGAAGCCCAGAACAATAATTTCTGGTTGCAATGGGCACCATATCTGATGGGCGGGGTAGGTCTGCTCATCATCATCCTGCTGTTGGTAGCAATTTCACGAGGTCGCAAGCGCGAACCCGTTGAATCAACCATTTATTCGACGACCGGGGCCGTTGCTGGTGCCGGTGCTCTGGCAACGCAGCCCAAAGTCGAGATGGAGCCGCGCGTGGTTGCAGAGGTTGCGCCTAAGGCACCAACCGTTCCTTCTGCCAGCGTCGTTGCAGATTCGAAGTCTGTTATTGATGAAGCGCGATTACTCATCTCCTATAACCTTCACACGCAAGCTTATGATCTGGTTGAAGACGCAATAGCCCAGCAACCCAACGAATTGTCGCTTTATCAAGAGCTTGCAAGGATGTATTCGGAAGCGAACAATACTGCTGAGTTAGAAAAAGTATTGACGCGCATCGATGAAAAATTCGGTCCAGAGCATCGCCCAAACAATGAGGAGCTGGCGATTTATTCTCCGGCGCCGACGATGCTGGAAATGGAAAGCGCAGAAGCAAGCACCGAGGTTTTTGCACCTGACCAATCGGATGCGCTGGATGCCATTCCAGACAGCGCCTTTTCTTTCGATACAGGTTTGGATTTGCCGAGTAAAGAGTCAGCCGATACATCGTTGGACTTCGATGAACCGAATCAGAATTCCCCACAAGTCGAGGCTGAGAGCGATCTGGAAACCCTCTCGCTGGAAGGTGCTGAAGAGCCTGCTCCCACGCTTGACAACATTGATCTTGAGCTGGGTGATAATCCCCCCGAGGTCCCTGAGACAGTTGAGGAAGCGTTGCCAGATATTGAGCCTGTAGATGAAACATCGGTTCAGGATGATACCCGCTTAGGCTTGGCCGAAGCCTTCCTCGGCGTGGGTGATCAGGAAAGCTACAAGATGATTGCAGAAGAAATTGAATCGGAAGGCAATCCTGCCTTGATAGCTGCCTTGAAGAAAATCGAGCAGAAGTTCAGTTAAGGCACACACTCCATTATCTAAAGGGGAGAGTTATCTCCCCTTTTTTTATTGTTTTTTTCTGAGGTTCCCTGAAACCTACTTGTTATTGATTCGAGTGTTTAGGTTGATATTTGGATAGTTCGGGGTATCCCGTCGGGATCAAGGTCTCATGCATTGTGCTTATTTTGAACGTGGAACCTGTCGTTCCTGTGGCTGGTTGGCCGATCCTTATGCCGATCAGTTGCAGCGAAAGATGGCGCGCTGTCAATCAGCCTTGACGGGTTTGGGTGGTGTCTGGCTGCCCATTGTCCCCAGCCCCGAATCCGCTTTCCGTAATAAAGCAAAAATGGTTGTTTGCGGTGATGCATCCTCGCCTTGTCTGGGTATTCTCGATGCCCACAGTGATGGTATCGATTTATCAAGTTGCCCGTTGTACCCCACTGCCATTACCGATGCCTTCGAACCGCTCAAGCAGATGATCCGTCGATTGGGTATTCCACCTTATAACGTCAAAAAGCGACAAGGTGAATTGAAATATCTGCTGATTACGGTGTCCGAAGACGACGGTTCACTGATGGTCCGGCTGGTTTTGCGTTCGGATATATGGATTGAGCGCCTGCGGGCAGACTTATCCAAAATGATGGCTGATTTGCCACACCTAGCCGTGCTTTCGGTCAATATTCAGCCCGTGCATCAGGCCATTCTTGAGGGCGAGCAGGAAGTGATTCTCACGGATCGGGAAACCCTGACAGTGCATTTGAATGGCTTGCCGTTTCACCTTCGACCCAAGAGCTTCTTTCAGACAAACACCCGCGTGGCGGAGCAGCTATATGCCACGGCCCGAAGCTGGGTGGCCGAGGTCGCTCCTGCACACATGTGGGATTTGTTTTGCGGTGTCGGCGGTTTTGCATTGCACTGTGCCGATGTGATTCCGGGACAGGTCACAGGGATTGAAATCAGTGCCGAAGCGATTGCCAGTGCGCAGCAGTCCGCTTTGGAACTGGGTTTGAAAAACGTATCGTTTTATGCGCTCGGAGCCAACGAATTTATTGATCAGGCGGTAAGCCTGCCACAGATGCCGGCTTTGGTCGTGGTCAACCCGCCACGACGGGGACTGGGTGTCGGTCTATGCGCCTTTCTGGATGAATCGGTTGTGCAGACCGTCATCTACTCCAGCTGCAATCCCGAGAGTCTGGCCCGTGATCTCGCCATGATGCCTGGCTTTGAACTGGTAAAGGCGCAGGTATTCGATCTGTTTCCACACACGGCGCACAGTGAGGTATTGGCGATGCTCGTGCGTGTGCGCTGATCTTATCCAAACACAGCCAACCTGGATGTAATCAGCATTCCGTGTGCCTGAACAAACAGCCGCCCTATGCGGTAGCCTTACGGGCTCAGGGCATTCGTTACCTCATGTGCTGTTATCGTTTGTCCGCTGATCGATGGAAGATCGGATCGCGCACGGCATGTCCCAAGAATGCAATGGCGGCCTCCACCTGCGCGGACCAGTGGACGGCCGCGTTCAGTCGAATGCAGTGCCGGAACGCGCCATTGATGGCGAACAGCGCACCCGGTGTAATCGAAATGTGGTGTTCTATCGCATGGCGCATCAACGCTGTGCCATCCAGAGACGCTGCCAATTCGACCCATAAGACAAATCCACCACGCGGTTGACTGATGCGGGTGCCTTCCGGAAAAAACGTCATGACCGCCTGCTGCATTTTAGCCATCGCCAGTGCATGACGACGTCGAACCAAGCTGAGGTGTTGCTGCCACTTGGCACTGATCAGTAATTGGGCCACCCAGGCCTGTGGCAGGCTGGCGGTCGCGATATTCAGCAGGATTTTTTGCTCAATGAGCTGCGGCGCTAAGCGCGGGCTGATGACCCAGCCGATCCGAAGCCCAGGCGCCAGGGTTTTAGACACCGAGCTGCAAAGGATCACGGTATCGCCAGCCTCGTCGTACTGAAGACAGGTA
>NCKC01000065.1 GCA_002282715.1 Halothiobacillus sp. 15-55-196
GTTTGGATCAGCGCCCGCTCTTCAATACTCAACTGTTTGTAGATTTTTCCCATGCAACATTATCCTCAAAAAATGTTGCACTTGGGTTTTGAGCGCGCCATCCTTGGAATAAATCAGAGCGCTTATCGCGGCGCACGCCCGTGTTGGGGCATCCTGCCCCAAGCAGGAAGCACTGAATAAATCAGCGCTTCCCTTGTTCTCGGCATATCTTTGAATGCGTTTGACCACTCCCTGCATACGTTCATCGAAATCCTGCACGCCCAGGCTGATGCGGTTGAAGCCGTGGTCGCGCAGCACGGCAATCGTTCCGGCATTGGCTTCGCGCGGATCGATTTCGATGGAATATTCGCCCGTGTCATCGGTTTTCAGTGCGAAATGCTGCCCCGTAGCGGCCATGATCTCCCGCATCTGTTCATCGGATAAAAAAGTCGGCATGCCGCCGCCCCAATGAAGCTGATCGACGGCGCAACCTTCACCGAAGAGCTTGCCCTGCAATGCCAGTTCCAGAACCACATCGTCCACGTAAGGTTGGGCACGGTTGCGATCCTTGACCACGACCTTGTTGCAGGCGCAGTAATAGCACACCGTGTCGCAGAAGGGGATGTGGGTGTATATCGATAGCGGGCTGCCTGCCGCATTGGAACGAGCCGCCGCCCGATAGGCCGACTCGTCAACCTGGTCGTAAAACTGTGCGGCCGTAGGATAGGAGGTCTAGCGCGGGCCGGGCTTGTCGTGGCGACGGATCAGTTCGGGGTCGAAAAGGCTCATGATTTCGCCCATGATTGCTCCAATGGTCTCGGTGGATGATTCGCTCGTGCTGCCCTCAAGGTTAAACCGGCGGCGCGAGGTGTGTGCGTTTCAACAATCTCGTACAATAGTTGAATCAACCGTTTAATTCGCCCGAGTATTTTGCTCGGAAAATTGGAACGTCGACGCACGACAATGTCATCGATGGTGGGCCTGACGGACCTGGGTGAAAGTATCGGGCTGCCGGGATAGATTTTCCTCAGCAGCATTTTGGCAAATCATATAGAGGAAAACGGCTGTGCACATTGCCGATTTGCTGCGAGGTTTGGACTATTTCGGCACAGTCGTGTTCGCCATTTCTGGCGCGCTGGTCGCGGCCCGCAAGGGTATGGACTGGATGGGTTTTGCCATTCTTGCCACCGTGACAGGGATCGGTGGTGGCACGCTGCGCGATTTGATTCTGGATCGCCCCGTGTTCTGGGTGTCTCATTGGGAGTACATTGTACTCTGTGTGTTGACATCTTTGGTCACTTTTTACTTCGTGCCCCATATTCGCCGCCGCTATTCGTGGTTATTGTGGGCCGATGCCATCGGATTGGCGGTGTTTAGTGTGCTGGGTGTTCAAATCACCCTGAGTATGGGCGCCAGTCCGTTCATCGCGATCATCATGGGGATGATGACGGCGGCATTCGGTGGTTTGATCCGCGATGTACTGGCGGGCGAGCCGCCGTTGTTGCTCCACCGGGAAATCTACGCCAGCGCTGCGCTGTCAGGTGCTGTGGTCTATGCGCTTTTGGACGTTGTCTTGCGCCAGCCGATCTGGGCTTTGATTCTCGGGTTTATTGTGGCTTTGGTCGTCCGCGCGCTGGGCATCGTCTATCATTGGCATCTGCCCACGGCGCGAAATGCCTGAGCTTCTGCGCTCAAAAACCGGGTGCCGAGTGCGCGTCACCGTTCTCTGGTTTTTATTCGCCCAACACCCCTAACATTTAAATCGAGATTTATGACTCCTGCTGTCGAAATACATAACCTCACTAAAACCTATGCTGGTGGCGCTGAAGCGCTCAAAGGCATTGATCTGACCATCGAGCCGGGCGATTTTTTTGCGCTGCTCGGCCCCAATGGCGCGGGCAAATCCACCACCATCGGCGTTTTGTGTTCGTTGGTGAACAAAACCAGTGGTGTGGTGAAGGTGTTCGGTCATGATCTCGATCAGGATCGTAATTGGGTCAAGATGCAGATTGGCATCGTGCCGCAGGAATTTAACTTCAACCAGTTCGAACCGGTCGAAGAGGTGGTCATCAATCAAGGCGGGTTTTACGGGCTTCCCCGCAAAAAAGCGCGTGAACGCTGTGAGTATCTACTTAAGCAGCTAGGGCTATGGGAAAAGCGTAAGAGTATGTCGCGTCAGCTCTCCGGCGGCATGAAGCGTCGCCTGATGATCGCCCGAGCCCTGGTTCATGAGCCTCGCTTGTTGATTCTGGATGAACCCACAGCCGGAGTTGATATCGAACTGCGCCGCGGCATGTGGCAGTTCCTGACCGAAATCAACGAGCAGGGCACCACCATTATCCTCACCACCCATTATCTGGAAGAAGCCGAACAGCTCTGCCGCAATATCGCCATCATCAATGAAGGGCGCATCATCGAAAATACCAATATGCGTACCTTGCTGGATTCCGTATCTCAAGAAACTTTCGTGCTGTATTGTGATGCGCCCGTGTCGTCGTTACCGACCCTGCCCGCCATGGATGCGCGCCTGATTGAAGCGGATGTGATCGAAGTGGTGCTGTCCAATGCGCAATCACTCACGGCGGTGTTCGACGTGTTGCGTGGTCACGGAATCGAAGTCAGTCGAATGAAAAACAAAAACAATCGACTCGAAGAACTGTTTTTGCGCTTGGTTCAGAACAGCACGGAGCCGGCAGCATGAAAACTCAAAAGGAACTGCCCATTTCCGGAGAATTCACCCGTCCGGCCCAAGGCATGAGCGCCCGGCAGATGATCAATGCCTTTTCCATGCTGGTATTGCGTGAAATTCTGCGTTTTGGCCGCATCTGGCTGCAAACGATATTACCGCCCATGATCATGACCTCGTTGTATTTCGTGGTGTTCGGCCATCTGATCGGTCCGCGTGTCGGCAAAATCGACGGCGTGCCCTACATCAACTATCTTGTGCCCGGCCTGATTCTGATGGCGGTGATTACCCAAAGTTACGCCAATGTGGTCTCGTCGTTTTATGGCGCCAAGTTCGCGCGGCACATAGAAGAGTTGCTCGTTTCACCTATGCCGCACTGGCTGATTATCCTCGGCTATCTGACTGGTGGCGTGGCGCGTGGGCTGTCGGTCGGCGCGGCGGTCACTTTGGTTGCGTTGTTTTTCGCCGATTTGCAGGTGCACGATGTCTTGGCTTTAATCCTCGTGGCTGCATTGACCTCGGCGGTGTTTTCGCTCGGTGGCATGATCAACGCCATCTACGCCAACAGCTTCGATCATATTTCCATCGTGCCGACCTTCGTGTTGACGCCGCTCACTTACCTCGGCGGCGTGTTCTACTCCATCCACATGTTGCCGCCGTTCTGGCAGCAGGTGTCTTTGTTCAACCCGATTCTCTACATCATCAACGGCTTTCGTTACGCCATGCTCGGCATCAGTGATGTGCCTGTCTACACGGCTTATTTGATCCTGTTGGTGACCATTGTGGTTTTGTTTGTCTACACCTTGCGCCTGTTCCGCAAGGGCATCGGAATGCGAGGCTGAGTATGAAAATCGGCCAACTTGAATTGCTCGCCCCCGCACGCGATGCGGATATTGGCATCGAAGCCATCAACCACGGCGCCGATGCGGTTTATATCGGCGGGCCCGGTTTCGGCGCACGCAAAAGCGCGGATAACGACGTGGCCGATATCGCCCGTCTGGTCGACTATGCACACCGCTTTCATGCACGCGTTCACGTCACGCTCAACACCATCCTGCGGGATGACGAGCTCGAACCGGCCCGCAAACTGGCGCACCAACTCTATGACGCGGGCGTCGATTCGCTCATTATTCAAGACATGGGCTTGCTGGAACTCGACCTGCCGCCCATCCAGCTGCACGCCAGTACGCAATGCGATATCCGTGCCCCCGAGAAGGCGCGTTTCCTGCAGGATGTGGGCCTGTCGCAACTAGTGCTGGCGCGTGAGCTGAGCCTGGAGCAGATCAAGGCCATTCGTGCCGCGACGACCGTTCCGTTGGAATTTTTCATTCACGGCGCGTTGTGCGTGGCGTATTCGGGTCAGTGCTTCATTTCAGAGGCGCATACCAGGCGCAGCGCCAATCGAGGCGAATGCAATCAGGCATGCCGCCTGCCGTATGAAGTGCGCGACGCCGAGGGCCGCATCATCGCTCACGACAAGCACGTGCTGTCGATGAAAGACAACGATCAGAGCGCCAATCTCGCCGCGCTGATCGATGCGGGCATCCAGAGCTTCAAGATTGAAGGCCGTTACAAGGACATGGGCTATGTGAAAAACATCACTGCCCATTACCGCAGCTTGCTGGACGGCATCCTCGAACAGCGCCCCGAATTGAGCCACACGTCCAGCGGGCACAGCACGTTTTATTTCACGCCCGATCCCGCCCAGAATTTCAATCGCGACGCGACCGACTATTTCGTGCAGGGTCGCAAGGAAGACATCGGCGCATTCGACTCGCCCAAGAATCCTGGCCGCCGGATTGGCTGGGTGAACAAAATCGGCAAAGATACCGTCGAGATCGAAACCGATGCCAACACGTTGCTCAATAATGGCGACGGCCTGTGCTATTTCGACCTGCACAAGGAACTGGTCGGCATGGCGATCAATACCGCCGAGAAAATAGCGGCTGGCCGCTGGCGGGTCGTGCCCAAAGATCCGATTACCGAACTCCGTCACCTGAAAGTCGGCACCGAACTCAACCGCAACCGCGACATGAACTGGCAGCGGCTTATGGACAAGAAATCCGCCGAGCGCCGCATCAATGTGCGCCTGCGGTTGGATGAAACCCCTGATGGCCTTGCGCTGAATCTGATCGACGAAGACGGTTGCAGCGCCACAGCAAAACTTGCCATCGCCAAGGAACCGGCCAAGGACGCATCCCGCAGCGAGGCCAGCCTGCGCGAGAACCTTTCCAAGCTGGGCACCACGATCTTCAATCCCGTAGACATCGTGCTCAATCTCAGCCAGCCCTGGTTCGTGCCCGCCTCGCTCGTCAATAACCTGCGCCGGGAAGGCATCGAGGCCCTTGAGGCCGCACGCAAGGCCACGCTGCAACGCCTGCCGCGTGCCAAGCCGGTGGAACCGCCGGTGCCGTACCCTGAAGACACCCTCAGCTACCTTGCCAATGTGTTCAACCACAAGGCACGTGACTTCTACGCCAAACATGATGTGAAGCTGATCGAAGCCGCCTTCGAAGCACACGAGGAGGAGGGCGAAGTCTCGCTGATGATCACCAAGCACTGCGTGCGCTATTCACTCAGCCTCTGCCCCAAACAAACCCGCGGCGTCACCGGCGTGCACGGCACCATCAAGGCCGAACCGCTCGAACTAATCAACGGCAGCGAAAAACTCAAACTGGTGTTCGACTGCAAACCCTGCGAAATGCACGTTGTCGGCAAACTCAAGCGTGGCGTGGCACAATCCAAGGTTAAGGAAATTCAGGCAGTGCCGATCCAGTTTCACAAGGCGCGTCCGTCTTTATAACCCAGTCTGATTCTTTCAGTATGAGTTATGTTTGTAAAAGGGCGTACCATAGACAGCTAACCACCGGCAAAATTCGATTATTAGTCAGTTTAATTCAGGCTTTTGATGAGATGTCTTTTGTGAATAAATATAATGAAATCAAACTGATACTTGTTGAGTCTCTCCTGGAGGCTTTTCCTCTGGCAGAGGGGGATCGGTGTTTGTCAACAAAGATGACCGCTGATGTCATGCAGCTAAGTCTTGGTTCTGGTTGCGCTCCCGGATTTCCCGAGGCGGATTCAGCCAGACCTC
>NCKC01000005.1 GCA_002282715.1 Halothiobacillus sp. 15-55-196
GACCAGTCGAGCCGTGCATTCTCGTCACCAATCGTGTTGGCGGGCGCATTCGCAGTGGTTGCATTCAACGCTGGCTTCTCTGGCATGATTCTGGTTTGAGCACTGGTCGGCGGCGTAGTAATCAAATCGGCACGATAAACCGGTTGCCAGCCCGCATCACTGACGCGGTAGCGCAGATAGACAGAAAGAAATCCTGAATCCATCATCCCGCCCGCCGATTTTTTACGTTCAAGCGGCAGGATCAACATCATTTTTTCCGGCCGTTTGCGAAGTTCGGCCAGTTTGGCCTGTTGTTTGGCCAAAGCGACATCGGCCTGATCCAGGTCATTTCTTGCTTTACGCTCTGCAGAAATCAAATCCGCCAGCAGCTTGTCGAATGACTGCCGGGCGGCCGGCTGAGTAAGAAACGCACCGGCCTGATGCCCTGTCTTGCCCGTCACGGTCGCAGGTGCACTCATCTGTGCCTGAAAAATACTTAAGCGAACCCGTGCGGCCTCGAGTGCATCACGCGCATCCGCCTGTTGACCGCGCAAGGCATGGATTATCGCTTCAATCGCCACATAGTCCGGCGAGGTTTCCACCGCTTGTTTCTGCCATTGCAGCGGCCCTGATTGAAACAGATCAGCGGAAGATATCTGCACGCTTTCCTGATCGATATTTCCCGGCAGATCGAGCACGGTGATTGATGTGCCGACTTGCTCTTTTTTTGAACCAGCGAGGGGCCCGGCAAGCTTTTCGGCGGGCACATCAATTCGGCGCGTAACCCAGGCCCCCTGAGGCAACACAGTCACTTCTGTAATCCGGCTCGTCAAACCGGTCGGCGCCGGTTCGCCCTGTTCGACAGATGCGGGCTTTATTGCGGAAACGGCTTCGGTCACGGGCATCAGCCATAAAGGCCCGATCACCAGACAGAGCAAGAGACAACGCAACGCAACGTGGAATTGCCGGGCGACGAATCTATTCAAGTTGCAATAAAACGCGGCGTTTTGCTTTGCATTGCCTTCAACCATATTCTGGCTCATCCCTCCGATCCTGCCTTGGTCGAGCGAAATTCATGGCTCACCGTATCCATGTACCAGTCAATGCGCTGGTTGTTCATGACTCGCACAAGCATCCACCAGTACACCGCCGCCGGCTCGTCGAATCCGCACCGCTTCGGCCAGACGGTGGATAACGCCCACGCTGTCTTCCCAGGCGATACAGGCATCCGTGATGCTCTGCCCGTAGACGAGCGGACGATCCGGATGCACATCCTGCCGTCCACCAACCAGATGGCTTTCGATCATCGCACCGATGATGCCGGCATTGCCGGCGGCGATCTGCGTGGCAACCTCTTCGGCCACCTGAATCTGTCTTGCGTGCTGCTTTTGACTGTTGGCGTGGGAAAAATCGATCATCAACCGCTCAGGCAGTTCGGCGCCTCGCAGTTTTTCCAGTGCTTCATTGACACTGTTGGCATCAAAGTTCGGTTTTTTGCCACCACGCAAAATCAGGTGGCAGTCTTCGTTGCCCGCAGTCGAAAAAATCGCCGAGTGCCCGGCCTTGGTAACCGACAGGAAGTGATGCGGACGGGCCGCGGCCCGAATCGCATCAATGGCCACCTGCAAACCGCCATCGGTGCCGTTCTTGAAGCCAACCGGGCAGGAAAGGCCGGATGCCAACTCACGGTGCACCTGGGATTCGGTCGTCCGCGCGCCGATTGCACCCCAGGCTACCGCATCCGAAACATATTGCGGGCTGATCAAATCGAGGTATTCGGTCGCCGCAGACACGCCCATATCCGCCAGATCAACCAGCAAATGACGCGCCACACCCAGCCCCTTGTTGATTTCGAAGCTGCCGTCGAGGTTCGGATCGTTAATCAGGCCTTTCCAGCCGACGGTCGTCCGTGGCTTTTCGAAATACACCCGCATCACCAGCAGGATGTCGTTTTTTACATCATCGGCAAGTGTTTTCAGTCGAGATGCATACTCGCGTGCGGCTTTCACATCGTGGATCGAGCACGGCCCCATGACGACCAGCAGCCGATCATCGTCACGGTTCAAAATGGCCTTGATGGCCTGACGCGTCGCGTACACCGTCTCGCTACCGCGCTCGGTCAGCGGAAACTGCGCACGAATCTGCTCGGGCGACAGTAAATTATGGATATCGAGAATACGTAAGTCATCGGTACGATGCGTCATGGTCTGCGGCCTGCTACTAAATCGGTAATGGGTGTCTCATTGCAACCCTGAACCGGTAATAGTACTTGGCTTGGCGATGTACGTCATCTTCATACATGCAGCAAATTCACAAAACCAACCGCCTCAGATCAAGTACCGGAAATTGCTGGCGGATGTGCGCCTGGGCCTCGGCGTCGATTTCCGCCATGACGAAGCAGTCGGCCAGGGTTTTGGCATTGGCAAGCACGGTTCCCCAAGGATCGACGACCATGCTGTGACCGAAGGTTTTGCGCCCGCTGGCATGCACACCGACCTGTGCAGCGGCCACCATATATACCTGATTTTCGATGGCACGGGCACGCAGCAAGGGTTCCCAGTGCGCCCGCCCCGTGGTTTCCGTAAAGGCCGAAGGCAGACAAATCCACTCGGCGCCCTGCTCGGTCAAACGGCGAAACAACTCGGGAAAACGCAAATCAAAGCAGATGGCCATACCCAAGCGTCCAGCCGGTGTATCGACCAGCACCAACTCGGTGCCGTGCAGGAATTGATCCGACTCCCGATAGGATTCAGCGGTCGCCGATTGCGCGGACCGACGCGGTGGCACATCGACATCGAACAAGTGAACCTTGTCGTACTTCGCCCGGATTTCACCCTGTGCATCGATCACATAACTGCGCGACCACAATTTGCCTTCATCCGTACCCTTGCCATCATTTCGAATGGGCAATGTACCGGCCACCAACCAGACCCCCTGGGAGCGAGCCTGCGACTGCAACCAGTCCAATGGGGCATTTTCACCCTCTGCGCCAAGTCCCAGAGCGAATAGTTCACGAGGGTCGGCCGGCATGGCATACAGGTTTTCCGGCAGCACGATCACCTTGGCACCGGCATCCGCTGCATCGCGCACCAGACGGGCGATTACCGGCTGATTTTCGGCCCAGGTTGCTTTGCCATTGAGCTGTATTGCGGCAATTTTTGATTTTTTCATGCGAATGCCTTGAGAAAAAGTGGATTATGGGGTAGATCGGTCTGCAACGGCGTCGGTGGTTTTAACGACGGGATCTGCTATGGTTCCGGTGACCCGGTAAACCAGCGTCGGCGCTGGATTTTTATCAATGGTCTTGAGTGCCTGCTGAATCGCCAGAACGGCGCCACCGACAATCGGGCCGCCGGCCACAGTGCCGATAATGGGCAAAAGCATTCCGATATCAGCATAAACTTTAACGGTGTAGTCGAGGCTGTTGTCGCTCAAGTGGGTTTCTCCTGATGCCGATACCCGCAATGAGGCATTTTTGAGTGTCAGAGGATCAATCACCAGCAACCCCTGCTTTAAGGTCCAGTCGGCGCTGAGCGAATCGAACGGCAGACCCTGATCGACCACATCGCTGAAATCCAGTCGCAATCGACGGGTAATCGCCCCCAAACTGAGTAATCCGGTCAGTCGCCCTGCGCCGGGATTGACTTCGTTAAGCTGGCCATTCTGCATTGTAAATGCACCGGAACCACTCAGCCGCTCAAGGGCAAATGCCGCCGGTGAACCGGGCCAGGATAGCGAGAATGCAGACGGTTTGAGATCCCCATTGCTGATCGGTGAATTATCGCCGCTCACCTGCTTGAAGACCGCACCAAGGTCCGTCCCCTGTGCCGACAGGTTCAATGTCGTTTGCTGTTGGTCACCCGCTTTGGCTACCGAACCCTGACCGATCAGGCGAAAACTCGCGGTCGGTTGCCAGTCGATGGTCGGAATCTCAAGCGTGTCGCGCCCCGGTGTGGCAGCCTCGCTGTTGAGCACGAGTTTGCCCAGTCGATGTTTACCGAAGCGCAAGTCATCGATGATCACCTGTGTACCGGGAATCTGTTTCAAATCCCAGGAGCTTATTGGTGTCACGCGATCGGACGATGCCGAATTGGATGAAGACTGATCTTCAACATGGAACCGTTTGAACTGCATCGCAATCTGCCCGGCCGGATGGGCGGCATCGGGCTGTTGATACGTCAGGTTGCCGTCCAAGTCATCACCACTGGCCTTGATCAGATACCGTTCATCCACAAAGCGGACATTCAATCGGGTCGGGCCGAACTGCAAACCGGCCACCTTAAGACGATCGGTCTGAATGTTCAGATCGAAGGGCGCGACGGGCGTGCTGGAAGATACTTTCCCGGGTCGGGAGAACGCGGTACTGCTCAGAATTGGCTGCCACGCGTCCCAATCCAGCACTGGTGTATTTAGATTGATCGCCAAATTCGCCGAATTGTTGGAGGAGCGATCGGCACTGTCAGCGCGATTACTGACATCCCCGCCACTGAATACGCCACGATCATTGAACCCAAGAGTGGCTTGCCACGGTACGCCGCCTTGCGCTTTAAGATCCAGTTGCCGCAAAACGCCACCGGTAAATGTGAGATCGGCACCCAATGGCCAGACCGCATCGGCAGCTTTGCCGAACGGCGGCGGCAGATGGCTCGATACGCCGACAAGATCGCTGTTTGCCTGGACTGTAAATTGATCGCCGTGATGAGGAATATTCAGCTCAATCGTAGTGTCCGCCTTGCCATGCACCCGATCAAGCAGGGGCTCAAATGCCGAGACAGGCTTCTCCCGCAATGTGAACAGGGGATCGAGGCGCGTTTGCAGGCTCACGATGGTCGAATCGTCCGATGTGCTGGGCTTTAATGTCATCGTTGCCGGTTCGTCATTAAAGCGGGCAGAAAGGCTCTTGGCGGAGAAATCCGTATTATGGAAATCGATGACTCCGGAAATCCGGCTCAATTTGATCGGTGTTTTGTCGAGCGACAGGCCATTGTTTTTCAATACTAAATGGCCCTTTACATCAGGCTTATCACCTTGCTTCAATCCCGCGCGAACCGAGACATCTAACCCGGCCTGCCCCGTGACCTTGAGCGCGCTCAAACTGCCGGCACCCAATAGCGGGGTTTGTCCGACAAACCCGAGCAGTTGGCTCAAAGGCGCTTTGGCTGTTACGGCAATATCGAGCGCTGCCTTGTCCAGATCAAAAATACTCACCCGCGACCCATCCACCGGCACATCGGCCAGCGTTCCATGGTCAATCGATGCGTGGAACTGCTGATTGACGAATGCGATATTGCCATCGGCATCCTTGAGCGTCGGCCAATCAGGCAGAAAAGGCAAATCCAGATGTTTGAAATCAAACACCACGGAGAACCACCCGCCGCCTTTGATAAACGGGAATCGGGCCGGATCACCATTGAATACGAAATGGCCGCGATCCACTCGACCGGGTTGCCCGCCCCCTTTCTCGGACAGCTCAAGATTCGTATCCAGCCAGTGCAACACATGCTTGTCCAGCAGGTTCCGCGGCAAATACGCCGGAACGCGCGCAACGTGGATATCGCCGAATGCACTATCGATGGCAAGTTGAGCCGGATGATCCTTGTCTGCGGCTTGATAACGGAAGCTTGTATCCGTGAACAGATCGGCATTCTTGATGCGCAAGCCCGGGCTGTAGATCATAAGCCGCCCAGAATCCGCATCGTGCAGATACACATCCCCCTTCAGGGCATCGATGGTCATCGGTTCGCGGAACATGCCCGGCACGGCGAGCACCAGATTCGATTGATCAAAACGCGCCAGCCAGCCGGCTGGCTGTTTGTAGAGCTTGAGATTCAGCCCACCGAGCCCATCGGACTGACCGATGACCGGCCACAATCGCCGCCCCGGCACGTTGCCGAAGTGCTGCAATTCGAGATAACCCGCCACAAGCGTATTACCGACCAGATGAAGACGGATATCCCGGGCATCGCCCCGCAGCGCATTCTGTCCCAGCAACGCCAGGAATGACTTGGGCAAAGGTGCGGTCGCCAACCAGACGGCAAGCTGATGCAGGTCGACGTAACTCGATGCATAGTAGGTCTGGTTTCCGGCATGGATCAGGTGGATGGAATGAGCAGGCCACAGGGTATCGGACGTGGTCGCTACGCGAACATGATCGGCATCCAAACGCCAGCCGTCTGTCGTTTTCTGCCAGAGCAACCGTCCGCCAATTCGATGCAAGTCCGCCTGAGACTGAGTCGATGCCAGCACACCGACACCCGCAATCTTCGCCATCCGGGTGACCTTGAGGTTGGAAATATCAAAATCGGCCGAAACCGAGCGCAGGCTCGTTCCGGCAAAGCGTAACCACAACTCGCCGGTCAGTTGCCCTTGATCGATGAGTGGCATCCCTGCTGAACAATCAAGGTCTTCGACGTGCTCGGCACAACCACCGATCTCAGCGCGCACCGATCCATGGGTAAAATCGCGTATGGCCTGCTGCATGGCGGGCAGGTTCCAGTTCCGGGTTCCCAGATACACTTCAGCGTTTGCTTCATCGCCCAGATGTCCGTCCGCCCGCAAACGAACGGGCGTGGTACCGAATCCGGGCGCAAACAGCTCCCCGGAAAGCGACCAGCCATGCGCGGCCAAACGTGCCGTCGCATTCAGATTGATGGTCTGACGGGATTCGGGAAGATCGGATGTAGCCGGTCGAATCCAGGAAACCACGGCTTCATGAATGTAAACGTCGCCCAAATCAGGCAATCTGGACAACCAGTCCGACCATGAATTTACTGTCTTTTCCGGTTCGTTTTGCGGCGATGTTTGTGGCGCGCCGGAAAGTTTCCATTTCCCATCGGCCTGCTGAATGAATGCCAGATGCGGCTTGTCGATCACGATCTTCCCGGCGACCCAATGTCGGGCAACCAAACTGCGCCAGGGCGCGAGCGATACGCCAAGACGCGAGATGGCCGGGCCATTCTCTCCCAGCCGCAAATCGGTTAGCACCAATTGCGGGCGATAATTAACAAACGCCACATCGATCGAACCGAACTGCACCGGTGCACCCCAGGCCTTGGACAGCACGGTCTGCGCCTCTTCCCGATAATTGGCCATATGCGGCAAGGCAACGCGCAACGCGCTGAATGCAAGGGCGAGCAAAACCAGAATCACGGCCAAAGACGCCAGCAAAAACCGCATCAACCGGCGCAGCGGCCGGGAAGAGAGATGGACGACGTGGGGCAGATGAATATGCGTCACTGCGGCAGATTACCTTAGGTGAAATTACCTTGGGAACAGTATATCAGCGCCACGTACCACTCCTGCGAACTGGCGTCTTGAGGAATCTCTGCACGAACACAGATCCCTTCCAAATCCCCCTCATTCCCCCTTTTACAAAGGGGGATGCGCGCTCGTTCAAAGAGAAGAGACTGATTCGCCCCCCTTTGAAAAAGGGGGCCGGAGGGATTTGCCGAATTGTACCTGCCGCCCGAAGGAACGCTGGGTTTTAAACGAAACAATCACATAAGAACGATGTCGTACTGCTCCGGTAAATAGTGAACATCGGCCTGCAAGCGCAGCGGCACACCGATGAATTCCTGCAACTCCGCCAGCGAGGTCGAATCCTCCTCTCGCAGACGATCGATAACCGAGGATGACGCAATCACCAGCATCTGCTTCGCATGGTACTGGCGTGCCTCGCGGGTCACCTCACGGAAAATCTCGTAGCAGACGGTTTCAGCCGTTTTGACGGTTCCGCGCCCACCGCAGGTCGGGCAGACCGTACAGAGGATATGTTCCAGCGATTCGCGCGTGCGTTTGCGGGTCATTTCGACCAGCCCTAATCCGGAAACCTCGCACACCTTGGTGCGCGCGTGATCGGCTTCGAGCGCGCGTTTGAGCGTTTCCTGCACCGCCAGACGATGATCCGGCTCGATCATATCGATGAAATCGAGAATGATGATGCCGCCCAAGTTGCGTAGCCGGAGCTGACGCGCAATGGCGCTTGCGGCCTCCAGATTGGTTTTGAAAATGGTTTCCTCGAGATTTTTCGAACCGACAAACCCGCCGGTATTCACATCGATCGTGGTCATCGCTTCGGTCTGATCGATGATGATGTACCCACCGGATTTGAGCGGCACGCGGCGTTCCATCGCATTGGCGATTTCCTGCTCGATGTTGTGCATGTCGAACAGGGGTCGCTCGCCGGGGTAATGTTCCAGTATCGGCAGAATATCCGGCACCATTTCCTGGGCGAACTGAATGGCCCGATGATAGGTCTCGCGTGAATCGATACGGATTTTCTCGACATAGCGACCGAGTACATCGCGCAAAGTCCGCAGTGCAATCGGCAAATCTTCGAAAATCAGACCCACGCCGTTAGTATGACTCTGGCGCTCCTGGACACTGGCCCACAACCGCAGCAGAAAGTCGTAATCCTGCCGCAGCGCTTCGGGAGTCGCCCCTTCGGCAGCCGTTCTCAGGATGAAACCACCGATCTCGCTGTTGCCCGTCCGCTCGATCGATTCGGCCATGAATTTGCCCAGAATATCCTTGAGGCGATCACGCTGCTCCGGGTCCTCGATCCGGCTCGATACACCGATATTCCGACCATTGGGCAGATACACGAGATAGCGTGACGGGATGGTGATTTCGGTCGTCAGGCGCGCACCCTTGGTGCCCAAGGGGTCCTTGATGACCTGTACCACGAGATTCTGCCCCGTTCGCAGCAGGTCGTAGATCATCCGCGGGCGCGTCTCGACACCGGTTTCCTTTTCCTCCGGCTTGAGCTCGATATCCGAGACATGCAGAAAGGCGGCGCGCTCCAGCCCGATATCCACGAACGCCGCTTCCATGCCCGGCAATACCCGGCTGACCCGCCCCTGATAGATATTGCCGACGATGCCACGCGACCGTGAGCGTTCGATATTGATCTCTTGCAGCACCCCGTTTTCAACATAGGCGATCCGGGTTTCCTGCGGGGTCACATTGATGAGGATTTCTTCACTCATGAATCGAATCTCGTTGTGTTTGCAGCCAAACAGGATGAATGCCAAATTCTGCCAGCAGTTGCGCCGTTTCACACTGGGGCAGACCGACCACCGCGCCCCAGGAACCGCAGATCCGCTCGACGAACCGGGCGGCCATGCCCTGCAAGGCATAGGCACCGGCCTTGCCCAGCGGTTCGCCGGTCGAAAGATAGGCGGCGATCTGTGCCTCGCCAAGGGACATCATCGTGACATCTGTTTGCACGATCACCGATGCGCAACGCAGGTGATCGGCAACGGTAATGGCAGTTACCACGGCATGTGTCTGTCCGCTCAAGGCTGACAGCATCGCGGCCGCTTCGCATTCATCGACCGGCTTGCCGAAAATGCGGCCCTGATGGATCACGACGGTATCTCCGGCCAACACGACGCTGCCATCAGGCAAATCGGCCTTGGACAATGCCATTGCCGCCTTGCTGCGCGCCAAGCGTTCGACCAGAATCCATGCTGATTCGTTCTCTTGCGGCGTTTCATCGATCGAACAGGCATCAGCCGGCAAGGTCTGAAAATCGAACCCCATATCTGCCAGCAACTTGGCGCGGCGCGGCGAGCTGGAAGCCAAAAACAGTGGTTTGGAGCGATTCATTTGCATCTATTCACGGTGATAAGGATGTCCATTCAATAACGACCACGCCCGGTAAAGCTGCTCGGCCAGAAGCACACGAACCAAGGGATGCGGCAGGATAAGATCGGACAGGCGCCAGAGCCGGTCGGCACCTTGGCGAAATTCGTCCGTCATGCCATCGGCACCGCCAACGACCACGGCAACATCACGCCCGGATTGCATCCAGTCGGCCATCTGCGCCGAGAGTTGGGCGGTCGTCCAGGACTTGCCGCGTTCATCGCAGATGATTCTCCAGGCGCCCTTGGGTATTTGCGCCTCGATGCGGGCGCATTCTTCAGATTTCGCGCGCTCGGTTGCCATGGTCTTGCTGCGCGCCACGGCGGGGACTTCGTGCAACTGAACCGGGCAGGCGGGCGGCATCCGTTTCAGGTATTCCGCCGTGCCCGCATTGGCCCAGTCGGGCAAACGCGTCCCGACACTGATCAGATGGATTTTCAACGGACGGCTTCAGGGCTTGATTACTTGGGCCTGGAAGAAGCACGAATCTTGTCGATCGCCGTTGCGTAGGCCGCAGGGGCATCGGCCGCTGTTACAGCTTTGTTCGAAGCCTGGCCGGATACCTGGCCAGATGCTTGGCTGGATTGGGCCGACCAGAGTTTTTCCAGCTGATAGTGGTCACGCGTTTCCGGCAGCATGATGTGTACCAGTACATCGATCGCATCGACGAGTACCCATTCGGTATTGGGCACGTCATCGCCTTCCACGCCCATGGGCCGTATGCCGTGCGCCTTGAGTTGCTCGACCACGCTGTTGGCCTGCGACTTGAGGTGCCGGTCGGAAGTGCCCGACGAAAACACCATGAAGTAGGCAAAATTGCACAGACCCCGCACATCGAGCACGCGGATGTCGATGCCCTTGAGGTCTTCCAGCGCGGCGACAGCCCAGCCCGCTATGGTTTCGGCCTCCGGGTACCCCTCTGAATTTCGGTCTGTGCTGTTGGTTTGAGTAGAGGCCGGGTCGTTTGCAGCCGGTGCAGTGTCTTTTTGGGTCATGGTTCAGCTTTCTGGTAGAAAAAATTAATGGGTATTCGACCCAGAATCCGGATCAGAATAATAGGCTTGCAGGGGGTTTAGCAAACAATCCGGCACAAGGTAACGCACCGAGTGCCCGGCATCGAGTGCTGCGCGAATCGCGGTGGCGGAAATATCCAGCCGGGTGATTTCCAGCGCCACAATACCACCCGCCCGCTGCCGGGCGAGTTGCTCCGGCCAGAGTCGCCGCTCGGCCAGCAATGCGGCGGCCTCACCGGTAGCCGCAGCACCCGGGCGGCTGGCGACGGCGATATGCGCCCAATCGAACAGTTCCTGCCAACGGTGCCACTGCAATAGTCCATTGAAGGCATCCATTCCCAGGATCAGCACCAGATGACGCTCGGGAAATTCGGCTGCAAAGGACTTGAGTGTATCCACGGTATACGAAACACCGGCGCGTTCAAGCTCACGCCCATCGGCGATAAAACCCGGATGATCGGCAATGGCCGCCTGAACCAGCGCCAGCCGTTGTTGCGGCCCGAGTGACGGCTGAGGGCGATGCGGCGGCACGGCGGATGGCACAAAATGCACCACAGCCAGATTCAACACCTCCCGCACTTCTTCGGCCAGACGCAAATGCCCCAGATGAATCGGATCGAACGTGCCACCCAGAATCCCGAGCAGCGGCGCATTTGCGCGATCAACCGGGGTATCAGCCACGGATATGACCATCACCCAGCACGATGTATTTCTGCGACGTGAGGCCCAACAGGCCCACCGGCCCACGCGCATGAATCTTGTCGGTCGAAATGCCGATTTCCGCGCCTAGGCCATACTCGAACCCATCGGCAAAGCGCGTGGAAGCATTCACCATTACCGAAGCCGAGTCCACCTCGCGCAAAAAGCGGCGGGCGGTCGTGTAGCTTTCCGTCATGATCGAATCGGTGTGATGCGAGCCGTAGGTCTCGATGTGGTCGATGGCCTCATCCAGCGAATCGACCACACGCACGGCCAGAACCGGGGCGAGATATTCAGCGTACCAGTCCTCGACTGTAGCCGCGCCGACGGACTCGCCCAGGATTGCCTGTAATATCACTTGCGTCTTCGGGCATCCGCGCAACTCGACGCCCTTTTCAACGTAATACGGGGCCACCATCGGCAAAAACCGGTCTGCCACCGCCGCATGCACCAGCAAGGTTTCCATGGCATTGCACACGCCATAACGATGGGTTTTGGCGTTGACGGCTACCGCCAGCGCTTTATCCAGATCGGCCTGCTCATCCACGAATACATGACACACACCGTCGAGATGCTTGATGACCGGCATCCGCGCCTGCTCGGTGACGAGCGCGACCAGACCCTTGCCGCCACGGGGAATCATCACGTCGATGTATTCATGCATGCCCAGCAGAATCGACACCGCCGCCCGATCGGTCGTCGGTACGATCTGCACGGCATCTTCCGGCAAATCGCCCGCTTTCAAGCCGCTGCGGATCACATCCGCCAGTGCCTGATTGGTTGCGGCCACTTCCGAACCGCCGCGCAGAATCGTGGCATTGCCCGACTTGAGGCACAGCGCCGCCGCATCGATGGTCACATTCGGACGCGATTCGTAAATGATGCCGATGACACCCAACGGCACGCGCATCTGCCCGACCTGAATGCCGGTGGGACGGAACACCATATTGGTGATCTCACCGACCGGATCGGGCAGGGCCACAATCTGCCGCACACCTTCGGCCATTTGTGCCACGCCCTTGGATGTCAGGATCAGCCGATCGATCATCGCCGCATCCAGACCACGCGCCCGTGCGTTTGCAACGTCCACCGCGTTGGCGGTCAACAACTGCGGTTCGGCCGCGAGCAGCGCATCGGCAATCGCCAAAAGTGCGCGGTTCTTGTCCGCCGTGGTCACGCCAGCCAGGGCGCGCGAGGCCCGACGGGCCGCCCGGCCCAACTGGGTCATCATCTCGGTCAAATTTTTATCTACATTATTTTGCATCTGTCCACTCACTCATTTCGGGCGCGGCTGCCACCGCAGGCCGCCAGGGCCACGCGATCAAGCATTTGCCAAGGCTCACCTGCCGCAATCCCCTTGATAGTCCGGTCAATCTCGGCACAACGCCCCAGCAGCTTGAGCCAGTACGCCGCCGGTGCGCGTCGTGCCGCCCGCGCATATAATGGTCGGCGGCCTTTGGGCACCGGCAAACGGTCGATGGCCGCGGGTTCATCCAGTGTAGCCAGTAGGCGCAGTTCCCGACTCAGCACCCACAGAATCAGGATGGCATCGACACCCTCTTCCCGCAACCGGGCAAGCAGATGTCCCGCACGGGCGCGGTCGCCATCCAACAAAGCATCGCCCAGATCAAACGGGTTGAACCGGGACTGATCGGTAATATTTTCAAGCAGCGCCTCCGCCGTCAGGGGGTTGGGCAAATTCAGCAAGCTGAACTTGTCGAGCTCCTGTTTGGCGGCGAGCAGGTTGCCCTCAACCCGCTCGGCAATCAGTTGCGCGGCATCCGGCCGTATCTGCAAACCGAGCTTGGCACCGCGCGACTCGATCCAGCGCGGCAGATCACGCAAACCAATCGGCCAGAACTGGATGGTGACGCCCGCCTGACTCAAGGCACTGAACCAGACCGACTTCTGTGCATTCATGTCCAGTTTCGGCAGGCTGATCAACCAGACATCGTCCGTCTCATCAGCGTTCGATAATCGGGCAGCCAAGGCTTTGAGCGCTTCACCACCCTCCTTGCCCGGTTTGCCGCCGGGAATGCGCAAATCAACCAGGCGTCGCTCGGCGAACAGGGACAGATTCGCCCCGACCGATTTGAGACTATTCCAGTCAAAGCGCCCCTCCACCTCGAACCGCAGGCGTTCGGTCACGCCGGCCGTTCGCGCCTCTCGGGCAATGGATTGACGGGCCTCATCCAGTTGTAACCAGTCGTCGCCCACCAGTACATAAAGGGCGGCCAGTTTTTTGGCCAGCGCCGCATCCAGTTGTTCCGGACGCAGATTCACGGATCAGTGCGCCGCCGCTGGCGGTTCCATCTTCACGGGCGCACTCAGGCGGTAAAACAACAACCGGGCCAGTGTTCCGGCCAGTTCCTGACGAATCTGCGCCTCGTTACTGGTGGAAGCAATGACACCCGTCGGGTCGTAATTGTAGTTACGCGCCTGCCCGATCGTCTGCTCAGGGGAACGCCGTCCATCAGCCAGTTCGATATGATAGGTAATCCGCTGGTACAGCTCGTACTGCTGGACGTTTGCCTGCGGTGTAACCACGGCGACACGCTGTTCGACCTGATTGCTATCGATCACCAGGGTTGCCGATGCCTTGCTCGGGTCGGTCACGAGGGTACTGTGCGTGTTCCGGAACAGACGTTGCAACTGCTGGTACACCGGATCGCTGGTACTCATGCCCTGCACATAAACCGATTTGTATACCGGATCGAGGCTCGTCACGCCACGCAGGTGGTAGCCGCAGCCCCCCAGCGCGAGCGTTGCGAGAACGGCCAGCGCACCAAAAAAAGCGATGGCGCGCGATGGCAGGAAACGGGCTAAAAACGAAGAATTCTGGTTGGTCACAGGTTACCCCACCACGATATTGATTAGTCGGCCGGGCACGACGATGACCTTCTTGATGGACATTCCGTCAAGATAGCGTTGCACATCGGGATTGGCCATGGCCGCTGCTTCCTGCGTGGCCTTGTCCGCAGAAGCCGCCACCAGAATCTTGCCGCGCAATTTGCCGTTTACCTGCACGACGAGTTCGATTTCGTCGCGCAAAAGTGCAGCGGCATCAACCTCCGGCCACGGCGCGTCGATCACAAGCCCTGTTCCGCCGACTTCTGACCACAGCGCGTGGGCGATGTGCGGCACGATGGGCGAAAGCATCTTGATCATGTTTTGCAGTACTTCGGTGATGACGCCGCTTGCGACAGGATCGGTCCCTTCAAAACGGTTCAACTCATTGAACAGCTCCATATTCGCCGCGATCACGGTATTGAAGGTTTGGCGTTTTTCGACATCATCGGTGACACGCGCAACGGTTTCGTGCAGCTTGCGGCGCAAAGCGCGGGCGGCATCGTCCAGTCCGTCGGTCACCAAGGGCGATGGCTGCCAACCGGCCTGTTTGCGGTCGTACACCTGACGCCACAGGCGTTTGAGGAACCGATGCGCACCCTCCACCCCTGCATCGGACCATTCCAAACCCTGATCCGGCGGTGCGGCGAACATCATGAACAGGCGCACGGTATCGGCACCGTATTCCTCGATCAAGGGTTGCGGATCGACCGTATTGCCCTTGGACTTGCTCATCTTGCTGCCGTCTTTGTTCACCATGCCCTGCGTGAGCAGGCGGGTAAACGGCTCGGGTTTGTCCTGGGCAATCAGACCTTCGTCGCGCATCAGCTTATGGAAAAAGCGCGCATACAACAGATGCAGCACGGCGTGTTCGACACCGCCGACATACTGATCGACCGGCAGCCAGTAATCGGCACGCTCGTCGAGCATACCCTCGGTGAAATCCGGGCAGGTGTAGCGGGCGTAATACCAGCTCGACTCGAAGAAGGTATCGAAGGTGTCGGTTTCGCGCTCGGCGGCACTGCCGCAGTCCGGGCAGGTCGTCTCGATGAATTCCCGCGATTGTTTGATCGGCGATTGTGGGCCGTTCATCACCACATCGGTGGGTAGGATCACCGGCAGTTGATCGTCCGGCACCGGCACCGCGCCGCAATGTGGGCAGTTGATGATTGGAATCGGGCAACCCCAGTAGCGTTGACGCGATACGCCCCAGTCACGCAGGCGGTAGTTGATTTGCACTTGGCCCAGCTTCTTGGCTTCAAGGTGCGCGGCAATGGCATCGAAGGCAGCATCGAAATCCATCCCTGAGAACGCACCAGAATCGAACAGCTTGCCCTTGGCGGTCATCGCCCCGGTGCTGTAATCATGCGGCTCAATGGACTCGATCACAGGCTTGATCGGTAACCCATACTGGCGGGCGAATGCGAAATCGCGATCGTCGTGCGCTGGTACGGCCATGACCGCACCGGTGCCGTATTCCATCAGCACGAAATTGGCCGACCAGACGGGAATCGCCTCGCCGGTCAACGGATGCGTGACGGTGATACCGAGATCGACACCTTCTTTCTCCATCGTCGCCATTTCCGCTTCCGCCACCTTGTGATGACGGCAGCGCTCGATATACGCGGCGATGTCGGGATTGGTTTGCGCCGCCTTTTTGGTCAGCGGATGTTCGGCGGCCACGGCCAGGTAGGACACGCCATAGAGCGTATCTGGTCGGGTGGTGAACACCGTGAGCTTGTTGCCATCGGGCAAGGCAAAATCGACCTGCAAACCGCGCGAACGGCCAATCCAGTTGGCCTGCATGGTGCGCACCTGTTCCGGCCAGCCGTCCAGTTGCTGCAAATCATCAACCAGTTGATCCGCATAATCGGTGATCTTGATGAACCACTGTGGAATCTCGCGCCGTTCGACCAGCGCGCCGGAGCGCCAGCCGCGGCCATCGATGACCTGCTCGTTCGCCAGCACGGTCATGTCGACCGGGTCCCAGTTCACCACGGCGGTTTTCTTGTAGGCCATGCCCTTGCGCACCAAGCGGGTGAACAGCCACTGTTCCCAGCGGTAGTATTCCGGCGTGCAGGTGGCCAGTTCGCGCTGCCAGTCGTAGGCCAAGCCCAAGCGCTGCAACTGGCCGCGCATGTAATCAATGTTCTCGAATGTCCAGCGTGCCGGAGCGTCGCCATTTTTCAGCGCGGCGTTTTCCGCAGGCAGCCCGAACGCATCCCAACCCATCGGTTGCAACACGTTTTTGCCGCGCATCCGTTGATAACGCGCGATCACATCGCCGATGGTGTAATTGCGCACGTGCCCCATGTGCAGCCGCCCGGAAGGGTACGGAAACATGGACAGGCAATAGAATTTTTCCCGCGTCGGGTCTTCAACCGCGCGAAATACATGGCGGTCGGCCCACAGACTCTGGGCTTGATCTTCAACTTGGGCGGGAACGTATTGCTCGTGCATCATGGCGATTGGGTGCGTACTTTACGATAAAGGGGGGACGATATAAAAGGGCATCAAGAATACCCGAAAAACCGGACCACTGCCCCAAAAAACCGTGTCCGGGCATATGAACCTCGGTGTATGCTGAGCGCAGATCTTCAGGAGGAATCGCAACATGTCTTACGGCGAACAAACCAAAAATACGGCCCACGAAAGCTTGAGCGACCGTTACTACCACTGGCTGGGCACCATCTACGCCCGCCTGCTGGACGATGAAAGCCGGGCGATCAAACGGCACAGCGATGAAATCATCGACGAATCCCGTGCCGAGTTGGCCGGGCATGAATACCGTCCGGATATCGTGGACACCCTGCGCATCGACATCGCCAAAGCACAGACAACCCTGCGTCAGGATCGTGAAGCCTTTGCGAAGGAATGGCAAAAAATCGAGCAAGATCTTGCCAATAAACTGCTGTCTATTGCGGACAAGACCGATGCCGAACTCAATGCGATGCGCGAAGAGGCGAACCTGAAGCGTCCCGACACCAAGCATCAGGACAAGTGAGGAGGCTACCCGTGAAGCGTCGTTTCCTCTGGATTTTGCCCGTACTTGTCGCCATTGCGCTTTCGGGTTGTGCATCCACCGCCTGGCGTTCGGGCGGCTCATCTGGCTACATCAGCGGATTTTCCTCTGACACGTCCCGAGAAGCACCCCGGGTGTACGGCCAGATCAATTCCTCCTACACCCACCGGATCGATTAACTGGATCGACCTTGGCAATAAAAAACCCCGCAACCGTCTCCGGCGCGGGGTTTCAACTTTAGGGCTACGACTGGATTACTTCGCAGCAGCGTACCGATCGGCAACCGCACCCCAGCTGATGACGTCCCAGATGGCCTTGAGGTAATCCGGACGGCGATTCTGGTAACGCAGGTAGTAAGCATGTTCCCACACATCAATCCCAAGGATGGGCGTGCCCTTGATCTCGGCGATGTCCATGGTGGGGTTGTCTTGGTTCGGTGTTGAGCAGACGGCGAGCTTGCCCTGTGCGTCCACGATCAGCCAGGCCCAGCCTGAACCGAAGCGCGTGGCCCCCGCGGTACTCATCAGATCTTTCAGCGCACTGAACGAGCCGAACGTGGCGTTGATGTCATCGGCGAGTTTTCCAGCTGGCGCATCGCCACCGTTCGGAGAAAGAATCGACCAGAACAGCGCATGATTGTAGTGTCCGCCACCGTTGTTGCGCACGGCCGGCGGGAGTTTGGACACATTCGCCATGATCTCTTCGATGGATTTGTCATCCCACTCGGTACCGGCAATGGCGTTGTTGCAGTTGGTCACATACGCGCCGTGGTGCTTGGTGTAGTGAATTTCCATGGTTTGCGCATCGATGGATTTATCGAGCGCGCCGTAGTCGTAACTGAGTTCCGGAAGTTGAAAAGCCATATCGTGCTCCTGTTCTGGGTTGAAAAAATTAGCAGGTGAAAACTGCCCGAACAAAAAGTCGATGGGCAGACTGGGTTATTCATGCCCTGTTATTTATAACATAGTAGAAGCAGGCTTATTTGCGCCAACCCCGAGAAATTGACCGAAGGGCACTTCGAAAAACCCAATGTGCTGATCGAATACAGCGTAACACGAAGCTGATGACAGCGGCCCATCGCGTTCACACAGGCGAATACAACACAGGCGGCCGACCGTAACAATTTCGAGGCAACATGAAGATACTGCCTGAAGTGAGCAGCCTGGCTATGGCCAAACGCCCCGCTACATCCGCAATCCGCGCAACCATTTGACGACATTCAGCACCGAAGACAGCGCCTGGGCCACGTAGGTGAATGCGGCCGCACGCAGAATCTGCCGCGCCGGTTTTCTTTCGGCCTTACCGAGCCAGCCGCCCTCTTCGAGCATGGGAAGCGCGCGCTTGAAACTGGCATCCAGCTCGATCGGCAGGTTCGATAACTGCGCCATCAGGGGCACCGCCATCGTCAACACGCCAACGACCAGCATCACCAAGGCGGGCGCGGGTTGCTTTTCGATCAGCGTCACCGCCGGAATCGCCACCAGAATCCAACCGGCAACACGTTGTGCCCAGGCGCTGCGTTCGACCATCTCCTGGCGTCGGGCGAATGCCGGATCGCCCTCAGCGTGTTGCAGGGCATGACCGACCTCATGCGCTGCCACGGTAATCGCCGTGAGCGACCGGCCACTAAAATGCGCGGGCGACAATCGCACGCTCCGGGTATGAGGGTCGTAGTGGTCACCTTCCTTGGTGGCCTCGACCGTCACGTCACCCAAGCCACGCCGATCCAGCAGGTAACGCGCCAGATCCGCGCCGGAAAAAGGATAGCGGTCGGCCGGTTGGGCGTGGCGTGCCATCACCTGGCCCACCCACCAGTTCGGCCACCAGGATAACAGTGCGAGCAGGCCCATCGCGGCCAGTAACAAAATCGACATCAGTGGATCCGGTAGATCAGATCACCGCCGGTCGCATCCGGACTCGTGGTGATTTCGATGGAAAACAGATTGCTTAATTTGTATTGCGTGATGATTTCACTCAAGCCATTGACCACACCCACCGCGTAACGCACAAAGAGACGGTCACCGATTTTTTTACCCAAGGAAAGCTGCGTATCGCCAAATCCCCCGGAGGTATCCAGACCAACCGAATCAAAGCCGAATTTCTGGCCGATATCACGCACGATATCGTTGCCCTGCGCCACACCCAGACCGGCGATGGCATTCATCAGCATGGCCCGATCCCCCGATCCCGCATCGCTCAAGGGCTTGCCAGTCAGCAGTATCGATAACGCATCGGATTCGGGCAACGAGGGCGATGAAAACACGGTGGTTTTGGGTTGATATAACGTCCCCGTGATGTTCAAACCGACCGTAGTGTCACCAACCACCCGTTGCGCGGTGGCCGCAATACCCGGATCGCCCAGCGGGCCGACAAACTGTAACCGCCCCTGTTTGACGGCCAGATTTTGCCCGTAGGCTTTGTAGGTGCCGTGGATCAGATCAATTTCGCCGAATGCAGCCAAAGGCGCGTTCGGGCGCAAACGCAGATTCAGTGTACCGGTAAGATCAGTCGAAAACCCCATGCCCGCGAGCGAAACCGCTTGGCCCAGAATCAGTTTGATATCCGCCGTGACGGGATAAGCCGCAGTGGGAGTGGGTTTTTTCTCGCCCACAATCACCAAATCACCGGTTGATTTGACCACCGCATCGGGGAGTTTTTCAATACGCGCGGTCACCGTGGGCAGCGTAATTGAACCGCCGATTCTTGCCCCCGCCTGGCTGGCGTCCAGCGTCAGATCCGGGCTGGCATCAATCAATAAACTCGGCAGACGCAATACCGGCACGTCTTGCCCTTGAATCTGCGCCTGCACCTGCCATTGAGGCAGCTTGGCCAAATCGCCCGTGCCCTGGATATTCAGGCGCCCTACCCCCGTTTGCTGCGTGCTTGCTGCGTTACTCGTAGGGTTTTGACCGTTCAAACCACCGGAAAAAACAAGTTGTCCGTTGCCGTCGATCTGCGCATTGAGCGTGCCGTGATCGTAAGCCACGCCGGTATCTGGCAGGGTGAACGCCAGTTGATCGACCACGAGCCGTCCACTGGGTTTGGGTTGATCGAGCGTGCCGGCAACCGCAAGATCGGCGCGCGCCTGTCCTTTGAGCCCGTCAACTTGCGGCAGGAAGCCTTGCAACGCCGTAACGCTGGGCAATACAGCCTTGAGGTCGAGCGCCAGCGGTTTTGACCCGGTCAGCCCCACGGTGCCGCCGCCTTTGATATTGAGCAAATCCGGCACATCGGCGCTGAGCACGGCATTGACGACGCCCGATTGAACGCGGGCGGTCAGATCAACGTTCTTGTATTGATAGGCTCGATTACCCAGGGTATCGGGCAGGCGAAATTCGCTGTCGGGCAAGCTCAGTTTCAGCGTGCCCTTCGCCTGATCCGCCGTGATCGCCCCATCGGCCATCAACCGCACCCGTCCGGGCAAATCGGCGGCAACCGGCAGCCACGGTGTGATCAGTGCCAGAGGCAGATCGGCATCCAGCCGACCCTTGCTATTTTCCTGACGCGCCAAGTTCCTGGCCAGGTCAATGCACAGGTGACCGGACTGGTTTTTTGAACCCGTATCCGTGGCAAGACAGGTTTTGCCCAAGGTTTGTTGTTGCGTGGTCAGCGTCAGATCGGCGGGTTTCTGAAGATGCCAAGCCGGTATCGATGTACCGTGAAACGGCGCGGGCAATACATCCAACTGTTTGATCTGCCCACCCCAACGTAATGTGGGTGTACGCCCAATTTGAGCCAGCAAGCCGTCGATCGCCAGACGCACCTGCCCCTGCGGGCTCTGTGCACTCAACCTAAAACGCTGCGCCGCACTGTATCCGGCACCCACGTTGGCGCTTTGCGCATCGAGGAGAAATTGCGGCCATTGGCCTTGCGCATCCAAAGTAAGGTTATTCAAACGTACATCAGCGGTTTTTTTGGCATTCTTTTGGGTCAACCGATCGGCACGCAGGGAAAGATCGTACACCGATGTTTGCTGCTGTTTCACATGCCCGTTCAGGCTCAAATTGGCCAACTGCCATTGCTTGTAAGCCAGATTACGGGCGAGCAAATCGACGGTGGCTTCAGGATGCTGCACGCTGCCCGTCAACCGGGATTTAAGATCAAGACTGCCGGTTAAATCAGGCAAATTGACGGCGCGCCAGGGAAGATGCGCCAGTTGGGGAATGTTCGCATTTACGGTCAAATCGACAGGTGTATTTTGGGTCAAGTCCGCCATCGTCACACGGCCTTTGGCATCAAGGGACGCATCAGCCAGATTGATTTTCGCCTGCTTCAAGTCAAGCCGCTGATCGGCATATCTGCCCTGTAACGCCAGTGACAACGGTACCCGAACCGATTTTTGATTCGCCGCAGATGCGGGCACATGCAACACCGTGTTCGGTATGGTCCAGTCGAAGTTCATCTTGGCATCTCGCAACGGATCGACACCCAATGAACCGTTCAGATTCAGATGCGTGCTGATCGCCCCCTCAGCCGCCACGCCGTTTGGTGCCAACACATCGTGCAGGGCCGCTCGATCCAAATCCAGTGAGAGCGCCACGGGTCGTGCGCCGGTCAAACCCAGCTCACCCTTGGCCTTGAGCGCACCGCCTGCAAGTGTCCCGTGGGTTATATCCAGCGAGATCTGTTGATTCGCCAACGTGCCATCCACGGTCAAACCCTCAAAGGGCAGCCGGGCAATGTGTCCGCCCAATGCGGTGAGCTTGAACTGCAACTGCGCGGATGGTGATTTTTGGGCCGTATCCTGAGCTGTTTCGTTACCTTGATCACCCGATTGAGCGTACGAGAGCTGGTAATCAAAGCCCACCTGCCCCGCCGCCGCGGGCGCAAGACGCTCCGGATTCAAACCCGTTGCCTGCCCGTGAATCGCGGCCTTGAGTTGTGGGGCAAAATCGACCATGCCGCGCCCACATAACGATCCATCGAGGGTGTCGATGTGCAATCCTTCCAAGGTCATGCGCTGCGGATTGATCTGCGCATCGGCCTGCAGCGTGGCCGACGGGGTCGCAAAGCCCTCCCATCGCCCGTTGACCTGCGTTTTTGTAGCTGCCAGATTGCCGCCCAGCGTCATTTGCGCCAAAGCCCAACCCTGGGGCAAGGTCACAATCGTCGCCAATTGGCCTTGGATTTGATGCGGCGTTGCGACCGCGACGTGTACCGCGCCCTGCCCTTCAATGGTCGTGTCATGCGCGGCCTCATCGGTGTGGCCATCGGCAACACTTTGGCCGGGCAGACTCGCCACAATCTTGTTTATTTTTAATGAAATGATCTCTGCATCCGCCCGGCCTTCGGCTTGCAGGGTCGTGAGCGTCAGACTGGGTTGCGGGTTTTGATCCGCCCGGGTTGGCTGCACTAACGTGAAATGATCGACCTGCAGATGCGCCACCTGCACACCCACCGGCAGTTTCAACGGCAAATCATCCAGATTCAATGGCGTGGCTGGCGTGGTTGATTGGACGGGCGGGGGCAGGCGCAGAATCACATCCTCGGCGGTGAGGTTTTTGATGAGCAAGCTAAAGTGCCAGAACTGCCGCCAATCGAGTGCAACCTCGGCCTTGCCGATATCCAGGGACAGACCATCTTCAGCGTGGAAGGCAATCTGATCGATACGCAGACCCTGCCAGAGATTACCCTCGACTTTGCCCATCGAAAGCCCGGCCACTTGTTGCTGGGCCTGCCCTGCCAGCCAACGCACGCCGGGCGTGGTTGCCGTCAAACCGATAAACGCGACAAATATCAATGCCAGCAACCCGCCGACCAACCAGCCGACGACCTGTAAAAGCGGGGAGAACCAGCGCAGCATCAAAAAGCCGTCCCGATGCCCAGATGCAATCGCGGCGTGTGTTGATTGCCGTCAAACGGATAGGCCACATCCACGCGCACCATGCCCACCGGCGAACGCCAACGGATGCCGATACCCGCACCTGTATTCAAATGAATGTTTTTTAACGCATCAAAGGCGTTACCCGTATCGACAAACGCCGCGCCCCACCAGTCGCGCCCGTACACCGGATGCATCACCTCGGCACTGGCCGTGAACAGGTATTGCCCGCCGATCACCTGGCCGGTCGAATCGATCGGACCCAGCGATTGATAGGCATAACCGCGCACGGATTGATCGCCACCGGCAAAAAAACGCAGGCTTTTGGGCAAGGAATTGAAATCGGGTGTCACCACGCCTCCCAACTCGGTGCGTGTCTTGAACACCCATTTCCCCACAGGATAAAGCCCCCCCAGCATCACGTGGGCGCGCAACAGGGAGGTACTTGAGAGCAACGGCTTTGCCGCCGTGCTGATGCCGCTGCTGAACACGAATCCTTTGGTCGGGAACAGCGGATCATTGAGCTCCTGGCGGCCCAAATGGGCACCGAACAACCAAAAACCGGTCGTCTGTGCCGGATTGCTGCCGAACTGACTGCGGTCAACCAGATATTCACTGTACAAGGAGCTCGTCCACGAATTGAAATTGCGCACCCAACGCAGGCCCGTTGTCGACGATAACGTCGTGATGCCGGTGTCCTGCTCCCGATCGAACACCTCGTACAGGTCATAGTGCTGATTCAGGGGATCGGAAATTTTCGGCATACTGTAGGTGGCGCTGAGCGTTTGTTTGCGCTGTGCCAGGGACAAATCCGCTTTCCACGAATGGCCGGACCGGTTCACATATCGCTGGGTGATTTTGCCACCGAAGCGCGCGCCCGTATCCGTGCCATAACCGACACGCAGTTCATAACTGCGCGGCTCATTGGGCAGGGTGCGAATCGTGATGGGCACCTCATGCGCCTTGCGCTGATCCCATTGCGGGCGCACCCGCACGTCGCTGAAATATTGGCTGCTCGACAGATTCTGGTTCATGGCCACCAGCGTTTGCGTGGAGTAGGTATCGCCGGTTTTTGCACCGACCAGATTCTCGGCCAGCTCCGGCCTGAGAATGGTCTGATCGATCGTGATCTTGCCGATGTGGTAGCGGCTGCCCGCATCCAGATCGAGGTGAATCTCGGCCGTGTTGGTTTTCGGATCGACCAACAACTCATGCTTTTGCCACTTGGCATCGAGATACCCCGCCCCACGCACGCGCTCCATGATGCCGTCACGCAGGGCGACATAAACGCCCTGATTTAAAAGCGCAGCCTTCGCGGGACGCGCGGTTTTGAGGTAGTCACGCAGAAACGGTTGTCGGGTCAGATCGTCCCCTGCCGCCGTGTTCACGACGACATCAACGGCGGCAATACGCACCCGCGGGCCGGGGGTGATGTCCATCGTCGGCATGGCGCAATCAGGATCTTGTTTCAAATGGGTTTGAATCCGTGCATTGAAATAACCCATGGCTTGCAGCGCATCCCGCGCCGCCAGGGTGGCCGATTGCAAATAACGCCGCATCAATACGGGCGAGGCATCACACGTGAAGCGAATCGGTGGAACGGACAGCCCCACCTGGAGAATCAGCGCCTTGTTCTGGGCTTGGGTGATCTCGCCGGTCAGTTGCAGTTGCGGTTTCCCGCTGGCCGCCTGTGCCGCAGACATACTCAGAAACAGCACAAGCAAAAAGACAACCGGTGAAAACCACAACAGACGGCCTAACATCAGATCACGCGACGATGGCCAGATCACCCTTGGCTTCCAGCCAGCCGCGCCGATCGGCTGCGCGTTTTTTGGCAAGCAGCATATCCATCAACGCATAAGGATCATCGTCCATCATGGACAACTGCACCAAGCGGCGGGTTTGCGGGGCGAGTGTGGATTCACGCAGTTGGCCGGGGTTCATTTCGCCAAGGCCCTTGAAGCGGGTAACCTGGGGCTTGCCGCGCCGATGCTCGGCGGCAAAACGGCCCAGAATACCGTCGCGCTCGGCTTCATCGAGCGCGTAGAACGTCTCCTTGCCCAAATCGATGCGGTACAAGGGCGGCATGGCGACGAATACATGCCCCGCCCGAACCAGAGCCGTGAAATGCCGCAGAAAGAGCGCGCAAAGCAAGGTGGCAATATGCAGGCCATCGGAATCGGCATCGGCAAGGATGCAGATCTTGCCGTACCGCAACTTGGATAGGTCATCACTGCCCGGTTCCAAGCCAATCGCCACGGCAATGTCATGCACTTCCTGACTGGCCAGCACCTGATCGACCCCGGTTTCCCAGGTGTTCAGAATCTTGCCGCGCAACGGCATGATGGCCTGAAAATCCCGCTCACGCGCCTGCTTGGCCGAACCGCCCGCCGAGTCCCCTTCCACAAGAAACAACTCGGTGCGCGAGATATCCGTGGCGGTGCAGTCCGCAAGTTTACCCGGCAGCGCGGGCCCGGCCGTGACCCGCTTGCGGGCGACTTTCTTGTCGTTCTTGAGCCGCGTTTGCGCCGCATCGATGGCGATACGCGCGATAATTTCGCCCTGTTCGGGATGCTGGTTGAGCCAGAGCGATAACGAATCCTTGATCACGCCACCGATGAAACTCGCCGACTCGCGCGAAGACAGTCGCTCTTTCATTTGACCTGCGAATTGCGGATCTGACAGCTTCGCCGAGAGCACGAACGCGACGCGATCGAACACGTCCTCGGGTGTCAACTTGACGCCACGCGGCACCAGATTACGGAAATCGCAGAACTCGCGCACCGCCTCGGTCAAACCCTGGCGAAGACCGTTGACGTGGGTGCCGCCCTGTGGCGTCGGGATCAGGTTCACATAGCTTTCGGTCAGCGGTTCGCCGCCCTCTTCCAGCCAGACCAGTGCCCAATCGACCATTTGTGGCCGCTCGGTCAGCTCGGCACTCATATGGCCGACAAAACCCTGAGCCGGAATGATCGCCCGGCCTTCGAGGGCTCCGAGCAGGTAATCGCACAGGCCGTTCTCGTAATGCCAGATTTTTTGTGGCTCGTCGCTGGACTCATCGAGAAAGGTCACCGTGAGACCGGGGCAGAGCACGGCCTTGGCGCGCAACACATGCTGCAGGCGACTGACTAGAAACTTGGGTTGATCGAAATAGCTTGCCCTCGGCCAAAAACGCAAACGCGTGCCGGTCTGCTTTTTCGGCACGGTACCGACCTCGGTCAGCGCGCCAACCGGGACACCATCCTCGAAGGCCATCTGCCAGATTTTCCCGTCCCGACGAATCTCGACGGTGAGTTTTTCGGACAAGGCATTGACGACAGATACGCCCACACCGTGTAAACCGCCGGAAAAGCGGTAGGTCTTGTCGGAGAATTTTCCGCCCGAATGCAGGCGCGTGAGGATGAGTTCAACGCCCGTCACACCGTGCTCAGGATGAATATCGACCGGCATCCCACGCCCGTCGTCGGTAACGGACAGCGAGCCATCGGCGTGCAAAACCACATCGATCCGGCTGGCAAAACCGCTGACGGCCTCATCGACGCTGTTATCGATGACTTCCTGTGCCAGATGATTGGGGCGCGTGGTATCGGTGTACATCCCCGGCCGCTTGCGCACCGGCTCAAGGCCGGTGAGCACCTCGATGGCGCGGGCATCATATAGTTGAGAATTCGTAGAATCAGCCATGGAAAATCAATGCTCGGAACTGAAAACAGGGGACAAAACAGGATCAAACAGCATCACGGTACGGTCAGCAATCAACGCGGGGTTTGCCCGTCGTCGATCCGCTGCCAGGAAAGTGTACACGCAACGCGGCAGTTGATGCCCATTCAGTCAATTCCGGCGCGATATGAGCGACAGAAGTAAAGCTGTGAGAATCAGGATGATGCCAATCAATTCGAATAATCCGGGCCGCTCGCCCAACTGAATCCATGCACCCAAAACACCGACGCTGGGAATCAGCAATGAGCCGAAACCGGCAAATCGGGTGGGCAGATTGTGCAGGGCATAAATCCAGAGCAACCAACCCAGCGCCCCCGCCGGCACGATGTTGTAGAACAGAACCCAAAGCAGATGCGGTGTCCATTCGGCATGCCAGGGTTCAAGAATCACCGCCGCCAGCAAAATGGCAAAACCACCGAACAGCATCTGCCAGGCGGTGACACTGAGCAGATCGAGGCGATAACGACGACCGAATTTCTTCTGCCAGATCGAACCACCCGCCCAGGTCAAACCGGACAATACGGCAAACAAAGAGGCACCGATAGCCAGGTGCCCACGCCACGGCGCGATCATGAAAAACAGCCCCATACCCGCAATGCCTAGCGCCAGCCATTGGCGCCCGGTCAGGCGTTCATGCAATACGACATGCGCCATCAGCATCAGCCACAATGGCATGGTGAAAACGATCACAGCCGTTTCACCCGCCGCACCGGTTTGCAACGCCCACATCATGAAGCCGACAAAACCGGCAGTCTGCAAGAGTCCCAATGGAATGACGTAATGCATGGGCGGCGGTCTGAGCGATCGGCCCGTTGCAGGCAGCAAGAGCAGTAGCAACACGGCGGGAATGATCGTGCGCAGGGCTCCGAACCACAGCGCGGCAATCTCGCTCAAACCGCCTTTCATCACCACCCAGTTGTAACCCCACAGCAAGCCGAGCAGCAGCAGGGCGACCAACGGCCAGAAATAGGGATGATGACGGACTGAACGCGGGGCGATAACTGCAGGAGAATCGGGGATAGAGGACATGAGTTGACCCAGAGTGTGGCCGTGCCGAAAAGAAAAAAGGGGCAGAAGCATAGCAGTCAGATTCGGGTTTCGCCGTGCTTCTGCCTTGAAAAGTGTAGGCAGAGCCGCCATACATTCCCCACTTCGAGTTTTTTTCATTTTCAAACAAGAGGATGCCCATGTCCGATCTGCCCTATATTTTCGACGTTACCGCCGCAGAATTTCAGACCCGCGTCATCGATGCGTCTTTTCAGACGCCTGTACTTGTGGATTTCTGGGCGGAATGGTGCGGCCCTTGCCGGACGCTCAAGCCCATGCTCGAACAGATCACCGAAAGCTATGGCGGCAAATTGCAGCTCGCCAAGGTCAACACGGATGTCGAAGCGCAATTGGCCGGCCATTTCGGCATTCGCAGCCTGCCGACCGTGATGTTGGTCATCAATGGCGCGCCGGTGGATCAATTCATGGGGGCGTTGCCGGAAAGCAAGGTCCGTGAATTTCTGGAGAAACACATCGTTTCCGAGGTGCGGGCCCTGAGAAATCAGGCGCGCGAGCAAGCCGATGCCGGTGCCATCGAACAGGCAATCGACCTGCTCAAGCAAGCCAACGCCATCGAACCAAATAATGCAGACGTTCTGATCGACCTGGCCGAAATCATAAGCAAGACGGGCGACCACGACCAGGCCATGCAGATCATCGATGCCCTGCCGATCGATGTCGCCACGCGCAAGGATGTGAAAGAACTCAAAGCGCGCATTCACCTGGCACAACATGCAGGAGATGGCCCAAGTATCGAGGAACTGCAAGCCCGTATAGCCGTCGACGAAAACGATCTTGACGCACGCGAGCAGCTCGCCTCTCGTTGTGCCATGACTCAGGACTATGAATGCGCCCTCGCCCAGTTCTTCGCCATCATGCAACGCGATCGTCAATTCAAGGATGACGCCGGTCGTCGCGGCCTGCTCGATATCTTTGAGCTTCTTGGCTCTGATCACGCCCTCACGAAGATCTGGCGCCGTAAAATGTTCGGCCTGCTGCACTAATTGCTTTCACAACAATAGGCATATTAAGTTATTGATTCGCCTAAAAAATAGCATAAGAACCATGCCGTGGCCGACCATTACGGCCAAAGAAAAAGCCCGGATTTTCCGGGCTTTTTCTATCTTCGGCTAATCGAAACCGATCTTATGTATTCGGTTCCTTGCGAACGGTCTTTTCGGCAGAATCTGTCGTTGCAATCGCTTCAGGCTGAACGTCTTCTTGAGGTGCTGTCTCAACCTGAGTTATCGCTTCAGTAACCGCTTCCGCTGTCGTCGCCTCTGGCTGCTCGGCTTCAATAACCGCTTCCATAGGCACAGATTCAACGGGTGAAGGTTCGACAGACGTGGATTCAATGATCGCTTCTGCCACAGGCGCTTGCTCGGGATTTATAGCAGGAGAATCATGGATCGACTCGACCTCGGCGACCGGAGTTTCAACTTCTTCGACTGCTGACGCATTGGATTGTACGTCCATCGGCACCGTCTCAGCGACCGGTTCGTCCGCGACTTTGGTCTCTAATGCGGCAGGGGCAGGAACTTCCTCTTGCTTGGCAGCCAGTGTGGCACTGGCTTGCGACCACGGAGAGTCTTTGGTTGCTTCTGGCTGCGCAGCGATCTGTTCAACTAGTGCTTCAGGGACGGGCGTGGGCACTTCAACTGGCGACTCAGTTGCGGCCACTGACGGCATCTCTTCCTTCGTGTGATCGAAAAGCTCCGATGCAGGCACCGGTGCTGCAACGACTGGGGCGACTGCCGCAATCGTGGTATACGCCGGTGCTTCGGCCTGCGATTCAACAACAGGATCAGAGGCGACTGACGGCGCTTTATTCGGTTCATTCGCCACTTTATTCTCGGGCTGAGGAGCAGCAACCTCGGCTTCTGCGTTTGTCGTTATGGCCGCAGCCATCAGAGCGGGAACGACCACATCATCCGCGAGCAATCCCAAGGCCGCATTGGGTGCCAAAGCAGCAGCCGGATCGCGTTTGACTGCAACATTGAGAGGCAAGGCAGAAGGTGATGCCACCGGCGCCTTGAGTTGCTGCTCGATCAGGCTTTGCTCGTGTGCGGCAATCGGACGAACGGCCGGCTCGGATGAGCGGGGCTCGCGTTGACGGGCCGTGTTTTTTTCAGGTGCTTTCGCTGAGCTCTTGCCCTCTCGAGTGTCCGTGGCGACAGCCGTTACTTCAGCAGGCTGACTCGCCGAAGCGGCGGTATTAACCTGACCATCTCTTTGGCCTTCCGCTGGTTTTCTGCTGCGTGAACGGCGACGACGGTTGCCCGAACCTTCCGGCTTCGTGCCTTCTGCCTTGCCATCATCACGGCGTTTATCCTCAGGTCGTGCGTCTGGCTCACTCGTTTGAACCGCAGCACGAGGCAACCGATCCGGTGTAGTCCTATTTTCGTCCTTCGCACGCGGCGGTCGATTCGATGATGCCTTCTTAGCCGGAGTCCGAGGAACGGCCACTTCCGGCTCGACCCGCTTGTCACCGGCACCGAAAATCTGACCGATCACACGCTTGAGCAATCCCAAGGCACTGGTATTGGTCGCGTTCGTGGTGGCCGCCGGAACAGTAGCCGCGACGGGCGCGCTGGCAGCAGCCTTGGGCTGTGGCGCGGGTTGAGCAGCCGGACGAATCGGTTCGATCGGCGCAATGGGACGTCGCGGCGCACGCTCCAGTTCCGGCAAGGCCACGGCAAGCGGTTCAATCAGGGCACGCGAACTGGCCGGTGCTTCGGCAAGATCGGAGCGACGAACGCGTTCGATTTTAAAGTGCGGTGTTTCAAGGTTGATATTGGGAATCACCAACACCTCAACCTGATGATTCTGCTCGATCTCGTGGAGCTGAGGACGCTTTTCGTTGAGCAGGTAGGTGCCTACATCGACGGGCACCTGGGCCACAACCCGACCGGTCTGATCTTTCATGGACTCATCGATCATCAAGCGCATGATCGAAAGCGCCAAGGATTCTACCGAACGGATATGCCCCTGCCCCATGCAGCGCGGGCATACATGCTGCGCCGATTCTTCAAGAGATGATGACAACCGCTGGCGTGACATTTCGAGCAAGCCGAAACGGGAAATTCGCCCCAGTTGCACCCGGGCACGATCCATCTTGAGGGCATCACGCAGGCGATTTTCGACTTCACGTTGATGCTTGGGCTGCCCCATGTCGATGAAATCGATGACAACCAGACCACCCAAGTCCCGTAGGCGCAATTGACGGGCGATCTCGTCGGCCGCTTCAAGATTCGTATTGAATGCCGTGTCTTCGATATCCTGACCCTTGGTGCTGCGCCCGGAGTTGATATCGACCGCCGTCAGGGCTTCGGCCACATCGAACACCAACTCGCCGCCGGAAGGCAGGGTCACGTTCCGCTCATAGGCCGATTCGATCTGGGATTCGATCTGGTAACGCGTGAACAGCGGCGTACGGTCCTGATACAGGTGAATCTTGTCCACGGAATCCGGAGAAACAAGATTCACGAAATCCAGCGCCTGCTGGTACATGTTGGGCTCGTCGATCAGCACTTCGCCGATATCGTTACGCATGTAATCGCGCAACGCACGAATGATCAGGTCGCTTTCCTGATAAATCAGGAACGGTGCCTTGCGGGACTCGGATTTTTTCAGGATGGCAACCCATACCTGTTGCAGGTAATCGAGATCCGATTGCAGCTCGGCGGATTCACGTCCGACACCTGCCGTACGCACGATCAGCCCCATCCCTTCGGGCACGGTCAACTCGGACAGCGCAGCCTTGATCTCGGCGCGATCATCGCCTTCGATCCGACGGGATACGCCACCGGCGCGCGGATTGTTCGGCATCAGAACCAGATAACGGCCCGCCAGGCTGACGAACGTGGTGAGCGCTGCCCCTTTGTTGCCGCGCTCTTCCTTTTCGACCTGAACGATGATTTCCTGGCCTTCTTTCAAGGCCGATTTGATGACCGGGCGGCCCTTGTCATCAACGGCCTCCGAATCAAAATAGCTGCGGGCGATTTCCTTGAAGGGCAGAAAGCCGTGGCGATCTGCGCCGTAATTAACGAAAACCGCTTCGAGACTCGGCTCGATTCGCGTAATTAACGCTTTGTAAATATTGGATTTTTTCTGTTCGTGACCGGGTGTTTCTATATCGATGTCATAGAGCGTCTGTCCATCGACGAGCGCCACCCGAATCTCTTCGGCCTGGGTGGCATTGATTAGCATTCTTTTCATGGATTGATTCTCGAATAAAACGCCACCCGCGCAGCCATGTGGGCTGCGGCCAATCGGCCTTGAGCGGGGGCGTCAACATTGGGAGGAGCGATTGATGCGATTGAGGCTGCAGGTCGATTGGCATGAGATTAGCCGGGCGCGACGAACGATGACGGCGGTTTGAAACCGAAGCCGCCATCCAATCGTGGCCCGAGCAAGCCGTTGCACCGCGAAAACGCGGCACAACCTCATGGAGCAAAACCAGTGTCACCAGCCAGAATAGGCGCATAAATCCTTCAGGATGATCGTAATTAATACGGAAACTGTTTGAAGCCGTTTCAAAACAAAAGATTATCAAGGGCTTCGTGAACGAACCGCCGATCCGGCGGTCTGCCCGCTTCAGTCACCTGCCCCCATTGGTTTAGGGTAAGCAGAAAATCTGAAGTGGCGCGCTTGATTGCTCGAGCCGAACCTACACGCCATTTCGCTGGAAAATTTCCACACCATCAAAATTGGACGAAAGCGGCCCGAGCCACTCAAAGCCCGAGGAGTGTAACACAACACCCATCACGTGATGCGCATAATAAATGCGATCGAAATACGCCATAATGTGCCGATGAAAACACTTCCCATGGCAACTGCCGGTCCGACCATCGAAAAGAAACAATCCGTGCGTCGCGTCACCGTCGATGCGCACTATGCCGGCCAACGCATCGACAATTTCCTGCTGCGCGAATTGGGCGCGACACATGGCGAGGTTCCGCGTTCCCTGATTTACCGCATTCTGCGTACCGGAGAAGTCCGCGTGAACAGCCAACGCGCCAGGCCGACCACCCGGCTCGCGACGGGTGATGAGGTCCGCATCCCACCACTCAAGCTGCAAAGCGCCGCACCGGAATCGGCGGGCGTGATCTCACCGAACTGGCTCGCACGCGCTGCGGATATGATCGTGTACGAAGACGAAGCCCTGCTGGCCGTCAACAAACCCGCCGGCCTTGCCGTCCATGGCGGTTCGAACATCCCTTTTGGTCTGATCGAACTCATGCGCCAACACACGGGACTGGGCGAAAAACTCGAACTGGCCCATCGCATTGACCGCGATACCAGCGGCCTGCTGATTCTGGCCAAGACCCGCGCCGCCCTGCATTCGCTGCAAATCCAGTTCCGGCCGGAAGGCCATGCCGAAAAGCAGTATCTGGCCATCGTGCACGGTCATTGGCCGGACAAACTCAAACGCGTCGATGCACCGCTGGAAAAGTGGCAGGGCGAAGGTGAATCGCATCGGGTGCAGGTCAGTCCGCAGGGCAAGGAAGCCGTGACCCATTTCGCCGTGCTGGCCGCCAACAAGAATGCCACCCTGCTGCGGGCACAACTTGAAACCGGACGCACGCACCAGATTCGCGTGCATACCGCGCACGAGAACCACCCGATCATCGGCGATGAAAAATACGGTCAACGGGAATGGGACAAACGACTCTTCCCATCCACTGGCGCTTCGGCCCGACGCCGCCCGCCTCTGCTGCTGCACGCCTATCGCCTGATGCTGACGCATCCGCAAACAGAACAACCACTGCAGTTGACAGCCCCGATCCCGAATAAATGGCGTTCGCTGGCACAACAACTCAACCTGACGCTGCCGGAACACGACCCGACATGAAGCACATCCTACCTCCACCCCAACTTATCATTTTTGACTGGGACGGCACACTGGTTCAGTCCACCGGCCACATTGTGCAGAGTTTCGAGAGGGCCATCGCGCATAGTAACCTGCCGCCGCTGGCGCCCGGGACGATACAAAGCATCATCGGCCTCGGTCTGGTCGAGGCGTGGCAGGCGCTCTATCCGGACCTTTCGCTTGAGCAGGCGCAGGCGCTGGGAAAAACCTACCAGCAGTTCTATTTCAGCCGAACCGATACCCTTGAAACCCATGCCGGGGCGGCAACCCTGCTGAACGATCTGCGCGAATCGGGCTGCTGGTTGGCCATTGCCACCGGAAAATCGAACAGGGGCCTGCACGAAGCACTTGAAGAAACGGGTTTGGGTCACTATTTTCTGGGTACACGAACAGCCGAGCAAACCGCATCTAAACCATCACCCCTGATGCTGATGGAACTGCTGGACGAATTCGGGCTGGAACCGGCACAGGCCTGGATGATCGGCGATACTGACTTTGATTTGCTGATGGCACACAATGCGGGCTGCATCCCCATCGCCATTACCCACGGCGCACACGAAATCGAGCGTCTGCATGCCGCCAAACCGGCTGCCGTCATCCATGATCTACCCAGCCTGTTGCCGCTGTACCAGTCCGCCACCACTCAAAAAGCGAGCCAGAACAAAGTGAGTACGAACGAATGAGCACCGCCCAGCCGCCAAATGACGATCTGCGCATTGAACCCAATCTCGGCGCGGCAACCGCACAACACACGAACGCGTCGAAAAAGACGACAGCAAGCGATGATGCCTGGGCGCGCGAGGCGTTACTCGATCTTGCCCGCCAAGGCCTGAAAGAACAACGCAGCGCACGCCGTTGGCGGGTATTTTTCCGGCTGATCAGCCTCGCGTTGGTAATCTGGGTCATTGCCTGGATCTTCCTCAGCGGCGATCTGGACGATGGCAAGGGTCTTGTCATCAAGGAACCATCGGCAGGCATCATCGATATCAGCGGTGTGATTGCCGCAGGGCAAGAAGCCTCAGCGGAGGAAATCGTCCCCGTACTGGAAAAGGCATTCAAGAACAAACAGATCAAGGGCATTGTTCTGCGCATGAACACGCCGGGCGGCAGCCCCGTCCAGTCTGGCGAAATCTATGACGCCATCATGCGATTGCGCAAGGAGTACCCTACCAAGCCGGTGTATGCGGTCGTCGAGGATGTATGCGCTTCCGGCGGGTATTACATAGCCGCCGCAGCCGACAAAATCTATGCAAATCAGGCATCACTCGTCGGTTCGATCGGTGTGCGGTTGGACAGCTTCGGATTCGTGGATGCCATGCACAAACTGGGCATTGAAAGCCGTCTTTTGACTGCGGGTGCAAACAAGGCCATGCTCGATCCGTTCTCTCCGGAGAATCCCGCCCAGGTGCAATACATGCAGAACCTGCTCGATCAGGTACATCAACAATTCATCGATGCCGTCAAAAAAGGCCGGGGTAATCGACTCGCCAACGACCCCGACCTGTTCTCCGGCCTGATCTACACCGGCGCACAGGCACAGAAGAACGGACTGATCGACGGCCTGGGCACGGTACGCAGCGTGGTCCGAGATGAGCTGCACCTGAAAAATGAAGTCGACCTTACGCCAAGCAAGAGCCCATTTGAGGAGCTTCTGGGTAAAACCAGCACGCAAATCAGCCAGTCGCTGACGAGCCTCTGGGCGGCAAGTCTTGGTCCCAAACTTTTACCCTAGTTTATTGCCCAAAAGTACACAGAGTCAGAGATATGGTCGATCAAATCACCACACCAGATACCGAATCCATTCCGGAGGCTATCGTCACCGAGCCGCCGATGTATCAGGTGATTCTGCTCAATGACGACTTCACGCCAATGGAATTCGTCATCCGCATTCTGGTTGAGTTGTTTTACCTATCGACCGAACAGGCTGAACGGGTTATGTTAGAGGTTCATCACAAAGGTCGAGGCGTCTGCGGCATATTTACGCGGGAAATAGCAGAAACCCGTGTGGCGCAGGTCAATCAGGTTGCACGCCAAAATGACCATCCGCTATTGTGCGTGATGGAACCGGCTGCCCAATGAATGGGACCAGATTAGGAGTTCTCCGTGTTAAGCAAATCCCTTGAAACCACCATCAGCCGCGTATTTGACCGATCCCGACGTCAAAGATACGAGTTTGTCACGCTCGAAGCACTCACCCACGCCCTGCTCGAAGATCCCGATGCGCGCGCGGTGCTGGAAGGCTGCAACGCCAACATCTCGCAACTGGCTGTCGATCTGGAAAACCATATTCGCCACACCACACCGCGCATTCCCGAAAATGACACCCGTGAAACACAGCCCACGCTCGGCTTCCAGCGCGTACTGCAACGTGCCGTCATGCAGGTACAGTCCGCTCAACGAAACGAAGTATCCGGCGCACATGTCTTGGCCGCGCTGTTCGCTGAGCAGGATTCGCACACAGTGCATTTGTTGCACAAGGCCGGCGTGACACGCCTGGATGTGATCAATTTCATCTCGCATGGCTTGACTCAGGAAGCTCCTGCTGCAAGCGATGCCCCCTCTGAAAAGGAGCGTGAGAAACCCGAAGTCACCGATGAAAACAGCTTCGAAAACTTCGTCATCAATCTCAATCAGCTTGCCCGCGACGGCAAAATCGACCCGCTGATCGGCCGCGGTCCTGAAATAGAACGAGTGCAACAGATTCTTTGTCGCCGTCGGAAGAACAATCCTCTGCTCGTCGGTGAAGCCGGTGTCGGTAAAACTGCCCTTGCCGAGGGTCTCGCACGCAAAATTATTGAAGGCGAAGTACCGGAAACCCTCAAGGATGCCGTGGTATATTCGCTCGACCTCGGCTCTCTGGTCGCTGGCACCAAATACCGGGGGGATTTTGAAAAGCGGCTCAAGGTCGTCCTGAAAAGGATCAAATCACTGCCGAATGCCATTCTGTTCATCGATGAGATTCACACCCTCATCGGTGCTGGTTCCGCCTCCGGCGGCTCCATGGATGCATCCAACCTGATCAAGCCCGCGCTTGCCAACGGGGACTTGCGCTGCATCGGCTCCACGACCCATCAGGAATACCGAGCCATCTTCGAGAAGGATGCCGCCCTTACCCGCCGCTTCCAGAAACTGGATGTCCCCGAACCGAGCGAGCATGAAGCCATCGCCATTCTGCAAGGTTTGCGCAGCGGCTATGAAAAACACCATGGCGTTTCGTATACCGATGATGCACTGGAAGCCGCCGTCCGACTTTCCAATCGCCATATATCCGATCGCCATTTGCCGGACAAGGCGATTGATGTCATCGATGAGGCCGGAGCGCAACATCGCCTGATTGAACCGGTACCGGAGAGCAATCTGATTACGGCCGCCGAAATTGAGCGCGTCGTCGCCAAGATCGCCCGCATTCCGGAACGCAGCGTGTCCACATCGGATCGAGAAGTGCTGCGCCACCTGGATCGCAACCTCAACATGGTGGTGTTCGGCCAGGAAGACGCCATCGAACAGATCACGACATCCATTCGTATGGCGCGCTCCGGATTGCGCTCGGCAGACAAGCCCATCGGCTCCTACCTTTTTGCCGGCCCGACCGGCGTGGGCAAGACCGAAGTCAGCAAACAGCTTGCTCGCCTGCTCGGCATCAAGCTCGTGCGTTTTGACATGTCCGAATACATGGAACGGCACAGCGTATCGCGCTTGATCGGCGCGCCGCCGGGCTATGTCGGTTTCGACGAAGGCGGCCTGCTCACCGAGGCCATCAACAAGACACCCCATGCCGTGTTGCTACTCGATGAAATCGAAAAAGCGCATCCGGATGTGTTCAACGTCCTGCTTCAGGTGATGGATAACGGCGCGTTGACAGACACGAATGGCCGCAAAGTAGACTTCCGGCACGTCATTCTCATCATGACCTCCAACATGGGTGCCGAAATGCTGGCACGCAACAGCATGGGTTTCGTCACTCAGGACCACAGCCCGGACGGCATGGACGCAATCAAGCGCGGTTTCACCCCTGAGTTCCGCAACCGGCTGGACGCCATCGTCCAGTTCAAGGCATTGGCTCCGCGGCAAATCGCCAACGTGGTCGACAAGTTGCTGCTTGAACTCGAGCAGCAGCTCGAAGAGAAGAAAGTCCGCTTGGTTGTCGACGATGAAGTTCGCCAATGGCTAGGACGGGAAGGCTATGACGCTGTCCTGGGCGCACGACCGATGGCACGCCTGATTCAGGAAAAAATCAAACGTCCGTTAGCAGAAGAGTTGCTGTTTGGCGAACTGGCCGAACGTGGCGGCACCGTCCGGTTCTCACTCGATGAGACCGGTGTCCCCTCACTGACCATCCAGCCTGCGGAAGAAGCGATAACCGAGGAATCCCCCAGCTAAAACGGCCACAGCAAGACGAAGGGAGATTGAGAAAAGGGACACACGTCGAATGGAAATTCTTACCGCACAAATCCTTCCTCCACCTAAGCGATGGGCGGGCGAGGAACAAAAAGCGCGAACGGGAGTCGAATTCGGGATTAACGCGCGCGGAACGAGATCCGACCCTTGGTCAGATCATAAGGCGTCAACTGAACCGTGACCTTGTCACCCGTGAGAATACGGATGTAGTTTTTACGCATACGCCCGGAAATATGCGCCGTAACAATGTGACCATTTTCCAACTCGACGCGGAACATGGTATTGGGCAAGGTGTCCACAACGGTGCCTTGCATTTCGATGTAATCTTCTTTTGCCATAAATCCAGCATGTTTCAAAGTGGGCGCAAATTATCAAGCAAAAAGCGTTCAGCTCCAAGCCTTTATTTCAAAAAAACCACATTACCCCTCGAAACTTCGTTCAATAAAATCATCAAAAATACAACAGGCAAAACATGAATCTCATTGAGTTTCTTATTCAGAGACAATCCACGCCCGCCAAATACCTGATCGAACCGGCCCCATCCCATGAAGAATTGCAACAACTCGTGGCCGCGGCACAAAGCGCACCAGATCACGGTGCCCTCAAGCCCTGGCGGTTTCTGGTTATTTCAGGATCGGCCCGGTACGCGCTTGGTGAACTGTTTGTGCGGGCACTGCTGCAAAGAGCGCCACATACAGAACCCGATCTGCTGGAACGTGAACGCGAGCGGGCCCTGCGTGCGCCCATGCTGGTCGCGGCCATTGCCCGACTGGATCATGCACACCCCAAGGTACCGGCTACCGAGCAACTGATTGCCGCTGCGATCGCGACGCATCAGCTGATGCTTGCCGCCAACCATCTGGGCTATGGCACCATCTGGCTCACCGGCAGCCGGGTCTATGATCGGCAGGTGATGTCTGGATTGGGCCTCGCGTCCGAAGAGGAACTCATCGGCCTGATCAATATCGGCACCGTCGCACCCTCAGCATCATCAAAACAACCTCAGAGAAGGAAATCAGACGTGACGTACTGGACGGGCGATTAATTATGGTGCGCGGGTGACGATGCGGTCGTATCCATCACCTGCGGCAATGGCGTGTGTTTGTTCCACCGACCAATAGCCTTTTGGATTATTGAACGTCTGCATGTACAGCTGCTCATTGAGCCCCGGCCGTTCGCGGATATCGATTTTCCACAGCAGATGAGCAATCCCCCGAACAGCCCCCATGGCCAAAAAGGACAACTGCTTCTCACCGGCCTCTGGTGGATAAAGCCGACGGAAACCAACGCCTTCGTAGGAGTTGTAAATCCGGATAACCAGCTCTTTGCCCGGCTCGATCTTCTCCACGCGCCATACGCCCCATCCCAGCGCATTAACGACCGCAACGATGCCATGCACCCAGTCGCTCACATTCTGGCACATGGGTTTGATCATTTGATCCCAGGCATCGCTTTCCATGATGCCACCTAAGGTATTGAACGCGCACACATGCCCCGCCAAAACAAAAGACTCGCGCGCCATATCCGATGGCACACCAATCGCCACCATGCGCCGATATACTTCGTAACTGATGAAGTTGTAGTAGTCGGCAAAGTGAATGGTCAAGGCCACGCCGAAAGCGAGAATCAGCCCATTACCCCCCTCGGACACAGGCTTGCCGATCAGGGGCATACCGCCGACCGCCTCGATAATCGCCTGCTCATCCACGCCCGTACTCATGGGCGCGCATTCGGGGAAATCGAACCGGGCCGGGGCATCTGTCATCGTTTCCGAATTCTTGATGAATGGTGGCAGTGGCTCGATGGCCGCACCAAGCTCGAACCGATCCATACCACCGCCAGCGTGCCGACAACCGACCTCTCGCGTCGCGCGCCCGGTCATGCCACTGATAAAGCCCGCATCGAAGAAGCAACTGGGTTCCGGACGACCGTGGATATAGGTTTTCTCGCCGTAGTGAGAATGCTCTGCAACCCAGTGATCGGCATCTTCCTGTCTCAGCACACCAAACCCGCAGGCGGTATATTCCGCCAGCAGGTCCGACTCTGAATATCCCTTTTCTCTCAAGTATTCGACGACCATTCGAGCACCGCGGGAAAGCAGTTCCCGGGGGTCAAAGCCCTCTTCGATTCCCTCACCCAACAAGACAGCCATTTGCAAATGGGCATTGTAGTGATTGCAATGGAACACATGGCTCAAACCACCGATTCGAATCAAACCACGATCAGCCTCAATGTTCATACTCATGAAATTTTCCTTTTATATAAATTCGGTGTACCTACTCAGTGAACGGCCATTATTTTTCCGGATCAATAAATGCTTCTAAATCTTCAAAATAAAGCCCGTATTCATTGCGTAAAAACTCAGCAAGCTGATCCATTTGCAAGTCGTTAAGAATCAACTCTGACATACCGGGCTGGAACTGAATCCCGAGCTTGCCCAGCGTCTCCTGGCATCCGGCGGTAATCAGGGCCGGAGAAAGCGGCTTGTAACCCAGACTTGCTCTTTGGCGCATGACAGCCATGATGAGCGCGGGCACGCTAATGCGATGTACCCGCTTGTGAAACACACGCTCAAGCCAAGAAAGCTTACGGGGCTTTTCGCGTTGACGCCGCAAACCTGCAACGACCAGTTCGTGAGTCCCTCCCGGAAGATTGACATCAAACTGCTCAATCAGAATGCTTTGCAACGCATCCAGATCAAGGGGAGACATCTCCAAAGAGGCTTGACCGAAATCCAGTCTCCTTCGTCTCAAGATACTGAAGCGGACTCCCAGTCGAACAGAAATTACCGCCGGCTCTATCGGCGGCAATTGAGCCTGACGCCGACTTTGGTTGATGGCAATGTACAAATCGACCAGGTAAATCTGCTTGAGCGATTCATTGGTCTCTGCACGAGCAGGTTCAACAGGAGCAATAGGTTTTGTCGCCGCCTCGGGTTGATCGGAATGAATTTTCTGAACTTGCGAGGGTGCGCTGTCTGGAGCAGATTCAACTGGCGCCTGATTACTGGACAATTCTTGCAGTTGTTGCGCATTGAAGCTGGTCTGGAACAGTTCATTGAGTACGCGAGCCAATTCATCCGTGGCATTCGATGAGAGAACGACGGGCAACTTACCTTCAATTCGATCCTGGCCCTTGATCGCCAGACGGATATTCATGCGAACGCGCATCACAGCGTGTTCAATCTGGGGCAATCCCGCCACCTTTCGCTCTGCATTGATCGCTGCAAAGATTCGCTCCAGATCAATAACGACGGATTGGTGTGCGGGCGACATAAGCCAAACTCCTTGCATGAAATACATCAATTTCCGACATTGGAGGTCATCTATTGATCAAAGTCAATGCAGGCACCTCGACAAGAGCACCTTAACCAAACGGGGAGAATTCAGGTATTAGAGACAATTTTCTACCCACTCAGCCGAACCGAAAGTGGGAAAAATGAGTTTCAAATCAACGGATATAGTTGAACAGGGACAGGCTTTGAATTTTAACCATGCTCTGCTGGGTCGCCTGCAGGTTGAGGTAACTCTGGTTCAGTTTGGTAATGGCGCTGGCGACATCGGTATCGCGCAAACCGGAGAGCGTTTGCTGGGTAAGCACATTTTGTGCTGCGTTATCGTTTTTGGCCGTGCTCAGCGTATTGAGCGCATTACCCATGCTGCCGCGCGCGTCCGTCACCTGGTTCATAACGGCGTCAATGTCCTTTTGGGCATTTTCATAAACGGTTTGCAAATTGGCAGGTTGCGTCGTAATCGCCGATTTCAGTTGGTCGATAACTTGCAGAATGCTGGCATTGCCGCCTGTCGTTGCGCTGGATGAAAGCTGGAAAATCTGCCCGGCTGGCTGATTAATGCCCACGGACTGCTGATCGGAAATGGCCAGCTTGACCGTCCCCGCCGAACCCACGGCTGGATTGAGTACGCCGCTGGCGTCATAGGGTTTTTCACGTGCGGCCGTCCCCGAAAACAGATACTCCCCGCGCTCATCCGTGGCATTCATTTGACCAGCCAAAGCCTTTTGCAACTGATCCAGCTGATCTGAAAGCGCGGCCAAGGACGTGCCGTTTTGCGCGGCATTATTCGCCTGAATGGCGACATCACGCACGCTTTGCAGCATCGTGGTAATCGAACCCAAGGTCGATTCCTGCACTTGGAGCTTACCGGTCGCATTGTCGATATTCTTGCTGTACTGACTCTGCTTGCTACTAAGCACGGACAGATCGCTAGCCGTCGAAAAGGCGACCGGATCTTGCGCCGGATTGGTCAGTTTCACGCCGGTTGCAATTTCTTGCTGAGATTGCAACATCGCGGACTGCTGCTGTTGCAGATTACTCAGGCCTTGTGCAAAAACCATGGAAGTTGAAACACGCATATCCGAATCCTCTTAACGAAAGGCAGAGAGCAGCGATTGGAAAACCGTATTGGCCGAGCTGATCGACTGCGATAGCGCCTGATATTGTTGTTGATACTTCAACAGATTTGCGGCTTCTTCATCGAGATTAACCCCCGAAACCGACTGCTGCTGCGCCGTCAGATTCGTCAGAGTGGCACTGGCTGCCTTGGCTGCAAGTTGAACCTGTCCTGCAAAAGCACCGGCTTGGCTAACCGCCGAACTCACACTCTCGGACAAACTTGAACCATTACCCGCTCCAGAGGCCGTTTGCCCGACGATGGTGGCCGAGCTCAAATCGAATAGCTTCTGGATTTGCGTATTGTCGCGCGAGTAAGCAGGTTGCCCCGCGGCAGCGGCGGCAATCCCGGAAGGGCTTTGCTGAACCACGCCAATCTTCCCGGCGGCCCCGACCGTTGGCAGGATATTAAGCACGTCGCCCGATTGCGGTGCGCCCGCAAAGGTCACATCCAGCCCGGGCAGGTTCAGCGTACCGCCGGGAGCGACCGTCAGCGGTGCCGCGCCATTGCCGGGAACGGTACTCACCTGCCAGTTGCTGCCGTCATAACGCGCAAGGTAGGTTTGCCCCGTCAGCAAGGTGGGATCGGTGTAAGCCCCTGTCGCAGAACCGGTCCCTTTATTTGTTGGCTGTGCCGTGGTCTGCGGCGCAAATGCGGAAACGTCCGTGAACAAATTCGTTCCTGTGTTCCCGTTCAAATCAACACCGGCGGTCTGATTCTGGTTGACCTGATCGGCCAGCACCAGCGCGGCCCTGCCCAATTGATTACGCAAAGGGGTGATCAATTGGCTTTGAGCCTCAAGCATTCCGCCCAAGGTGCCGCCGTTCACGCGGGATGTGATGTCGGTTCTACCCAAGGTGATATTCAGGCCGGAAGGCAAATTCCCCACGCTCAGGTTGGTCGCAGTCGAGTTCAGAACCAGCGACTCGCCACTGGCTAGAGTGAGATTGATATTTCCTTGATTGTCCGGATTGGCCTTCACGTCGATCAGAGATGAAATCTGTGTAATCAACTGATCCCGTTGATCGAGCAGATCATTGGGCAGGGCATTGGGGTTGGTTGCCTGTGCCTTGCTGATCTCACCGTTCAATGAGGCCACCTGCTTGGCGTAGGTGTTGATTTGCCGACCGATATCCGATGCCTGCTGACCAATCTGGTTATCGAGACTTTGCAACTGGCTGTCGATTCGATTGAAACTGTCGGTCAGCGCTTGCGCCGACCCGAGGAATGTCGAACGCGCCGTGGCGTCCGTCGGGTTGGCAGCGATTGCCTGTGTCGCATTGAAGAACGCCTGGGTTTGCTGCGAGATGCCCGATGAGGTATCCCCCAGCAACTGGGTCACCTGAGTGGTGAAATCATTCTGGAAAGTCAGGCTGCTATTGGTTGTGGTTGCGGCATTGAGTTGACTGGTAATGAACTGATCGTAGACCCGGGTAACCGAAGCCACCTGCACGCCTGAACCGATATAGCTTCCGTTTTGATACTGGGCCTGCATGGAAGCTAGGTTGACCCGTTCACGCGAGTAACCCGGCGTATTGGCGTTGGCGATATTATTGCCCGTCGTGGCGAGTGCCTGCTGCATGGCCAACAGGCCGGTAACGGAATTGCTCATCAAGTCTGGCATGGCCAAAACCTCTTTTACGGTATGCGGTCGTTATCGACCAAGCTTTTGGAAACTTGAGCCTTTTGTACGAGAAAATCAATAAAAAGCTCAGGACGTACCCAAGCCATCGGACGAATCGGGAATCCGCCCGGATCGCATGATCGCAATGAGCTTGTCGGCATATTGTGGATCGGTTGCATAGCCCGCCTTCTGTAGCGCACGCGCAAAACGCTCGGGATCGCTCTTGTCTTTCAATGCCTGGCTGTACCTTGGGTTTTCCTGCAGGAACTGAACGAAATCATTGAACGAAGCGCTCACCGAATCATAGGCCCGGAACGACGCCTTGCGTTGCACCATCGCGCCACCTTCAAATTCCAGCGTGTTGACGGATTGCTTCGCACCTTGCCAGGAAGAATCGGCCTTGATGCCGAAGAAGTTGTAGTTGGCCTGCCCACTCGCATTCACGGGCAAATGCTTGCCCCAGCCTGTTTCCAGCGCCGATTGCGCCACCAGCACCTTGGCGGGGATGCCGAGTTTTTTCGCAGCCGCTTCAGCGTGGGGAAGAATCGCAGTGACAAAAGCCTCGGGGGAATCCCAATACTTGGGCTTATTTTGAGGGCTTATCGATGTGGTTTGGCTTGCCAGCGCAGAAACAGATGGCACCGCATCGGACGCTTTCGCCTCAGAAGTGTTTTGCGTCTGCTTCCCCAGCGCGAAGGCCTTGAGCATCGGGTTGCGCTCCGGCAGTTTGAACGCGCGCGGGGTCGAATCGATGGCCTGCTCCGTTGCGGGATTGACCGGGTGCAACGCAAAGGCATGAGGTTTGACTTCATCAAGCGCCTTGTTCTGGGCCGTGCCGGGCGTGTCCTGACTGAGCTGCCGCTCGATCATACCCGCCAGACCGATCCCGCCATGCGCGGCAATTTTCTGCGCGACCTCCTGATCCATCATGCTCTGGAATGTCTTGCTCTGCTGGCTATCGAGCAAGCCGTCTTGCGGTGTGGCATCACGCATGGATTTCATCAACATGCCGATGAACTGGGTCTCGAACTGATGCGCGACGGTTTTCAGGGCCTCGCGCGGATCATTCTGAGCCGTCGCTTTCAGGCGCGCCAAGCCCTGAAAGTCGGCGTAGCTGCTGACATCGGTACTTTGATTGATGATGCTCATACCACGCCCTCCTCGCTCATCAGATCACAATCAGTTGCGCCTTCAACGCGCCAGCGCTTTTGAGTGCTTCGAGAATGGCAACCAGATCGGAAGGCGATGCGCCCACCGCGTTCACGGCCTTGACGATATCGTTCAGCGTCACGCCCGGATTGAACAGGAAGGCACGCTTCTTGTCTTCTTTCGCGCTCACCTGGGAATTCGGCGTAACCACGGTTTGCCCTTGCGAGAATGGTGCCGGTTGCGACACCTGGGCGTTTTCCTTGACCGTGACGGTCAGATCACCATGGGACACGGCAGCGGCCTCGATCCGCACATTCTGACCGATCACCACTGTGCCGGTACGCGCGTTGACAACTACTTTGGCCGCCCCCTCACCCGGAGACACTTCAATGCCTTCGAGCACCGACATGAATCCTACGCGGGCATTGGCATCCTGCGGCGCACGCACGCGGATCGTGCCACCATCCACCGCTTCAGCCACGCCACCGCCCAGCATTTGGTTGATGGCTTTTTCCATGTTCTTGGCCGTTGTGAAATCGGGAGTGTTCAGGTCGAGATAAACCGAATTCGCGCCGCCCATCGTGCTCGCAACCGAACGCTCGACCAACGCACCGTTCGGAATGCGCCCTGCCGTCGGAATATTGACGGTCACACGGGAACCATCCTTGCCGCTCACATCCAGCCCGCCGACGAGGAGACTCCCTTGCGCCACCGCATAGATTTGTCCGTCCACGCCCTTGAGCGGCGTCATCAGGAGTTCACCACCGCGCAGGCTTTTCGCATTGCCGATGGAAGAAACCGTCACGTCAATTTGTTGACCCGGCTTGGCAAACGGCGGCAAGCTCGCCGTGACCATCACCGCGGCCACGTTCTTGAGCTGCACGTTGCCGGCCGATGGCGACAAACCCTGACGCGACAACATGTTCTGGATGCTCTGCAAGGTGAACGGCACCTGAGTGGTTTGATCCCCTGTCCCCGGCAACCCCACGACCAGACCGTAACCGATGATCTGATTGTTACGCACGCCGGCAAAGGTGGCCAAATCCTTGATGCGCTGCGCAGGTTCTTGCGTAGCAGCCTGTGCCACCGTCACCGGCAGCAGCAAACCCAACAGCATAATCAGCATGAAATGGCGCATGATTGGCCTCACTCAAATCAGAAAGGAAAAATTGGGCTGTTGAAGAATCGTGCCAGCCAGCCCATGTTGTTGGCGTCATTCACGGCACCCGTTCCGCCGTAGGAAATATGCGCATCGGCAATCCGGGTCGAGAGCACGGTGTTATCCGTCGCAATGTCCTGCGGGCGGACCAATCCGGATAAGCGCACGTATTCCGTACCCTGATTGATTCCGATGTATTTCTGGCCCTGCACAAACAGACTGCCGTTGGCATAGACCCGCGCGACCGTCACGGAAATCTGCCCCCTCAAGCTGTTGGTTTGCGCACTGGTTCCGTCACCCTTGAACTGGTTGGCCGTGGAAAGCGTGGCGCCGAAGCGATTCATGAGGTTGGCAGACAACCCACCGATCGCCGGTGGCGTGATCGCGACCGAATCGGCCTTGCTGGTCCCAGTCGTAGCGCTCTTGCTGCCATTCATGCTTTCTTGCAGCACCACCGTCAAAATGTCGCCCACTCGATAGGGCCGGGAATCGACAAACATGTTATCCATCTGACCGGACTGGTAGATCGAGCCGTTATTCTGCATGGGATTGTTGGTAGACGCCTCCGGCGGCATGACGACCGCAAAAGACGGATCGGGCTTCATCGGCGGTTGGCTTGCACAGCCACTCAAGCCGAAGACGAGGCCGATCACACTCAACGCTAACAATGGATATCGGTTCATATCCCAACCCTTCCTAATTGATCTCAGGTGTTCTGATTCAAGGTCTGCAACATGCTGGATGTCGCGGAAATGGCCTTGGAATTCATTTCGTAGGCACGTTGCGTTTCAATCATGCTGACCAGCTCTTCGACCACGTTCACATTGGAGCTTTCGAGCATGCCTTGCTGCATATTGCCCACGCCGTTCAAACCGGGCGTGCTGGTTTGTGGCGCGCCGCTGGAACCGGATTCCAAAAACAAGTTATCGCCGATGGGCTGCAAACCCGCCGGATTGACGAAATCCGCCAGATCGATCGTACCGACCTGACTCGGTTGCGCCTGCCCTGCCAACTGAACGCTGACCGTGCCATCTTTACCCACAGTGATCGATTGCGCACCCTGCGGCACGGTAATCGCCGGTTGCAAGGGATAACCGTTCGCCGTGACGACCTGGCCGTTGCTATCGAGGCTGAAGCTGCCGTCACGGGTGTAGGCCACGGTGCCATCGGGTTGAAGCACTTGGAAAAAACCACGGCCATTGATCGCCAAATCCAGTGCGTTATTGGTTGTCACCAAATTGCCCTGGGTATGATTTTTTTCCGTCGCCACCACCTTCACCCCGGTGCCGATATTCAAGCCGGTTGGTACTTCATTCTGTTGCGTGTTGGCCGCACCGACCTGACGGTAGTTCTGATAAATCAGATCTTCGAATACCGCCCGATCCTGTTTGAAACCCGTGGTGTTGACGTTCGCCAGGTTGTTCGAAATCACGGACATGCGGGTTTGCTGGGCATCGAGGCCGGTTTTGGCAATCCATAAAGCAGGTGTCGTCATGGTTCAATCCTCAACTGAATTTCAATAATTGATCGGCCGCAGAACTATTGGCATCGGCCGTTTTGATCATCTTGGTCTGCATTTCGAACAGACGGCCGTATTCGATCATCTTCACCATCGAGTCGACCGGATTCACATTGCTGCCCTCGAGCACGCCGCTGGCAACCTGCACGGCTGCGTCCGGTTGTGGGACAGGCGTGTTCGGCTTGAGCGCGAACAAACCATCCCCGCGTTTTTGCAGATCGGCCAATGGCGGATTGACCAGACGAATCCGATCGATCTGCGCCGGTGCATTGACATCGCCCCCAAGCGGGATGATCGAGATCGTGCCATCGCCCAAAATATCGATCTTGCTTGCCGGCGGAATGGCAATCGGCCCCTGGTTGCCCAGCACGGGAGCGCCGGTACCGGTTTGCAGTTGTCCATTCGGTGAGATATGCAAATCGCCGCGGCGGGTGTAAGCCGTCGAACCGTCCGGCGCCTGAACAGCCATGAACCCCTGCCCCTTGAGGGCAATATCGAGGCTGCGTCCCGTGGTCATCAGTGGGCCCTGGGCAAAATCGGTGCCGCTGCGCTCATCCTGGGCATACACCCGACTTGCATAACCGGGTCCATAAACCGGCATGGATTGAAAAGCATCCAGATCGGCTTTGAACCCCTGGGTGCTCACGTTGGCCAGATTGTTGGCATTGGTTGATTGGGCCAGCAGCGTTTGCTTGGCGCCACTCATGGCAATGTAGGCGAGACGATCCATAACCGGCTCCTCACTGAATAATGAATACAATTACTTCAAAGCACAGGACGTGCCAATTATTGAAAATCAGCTCCAAACCTTAGCCTGATGCGGTATAGCGCCATGGCTTGTGATCACAGAGACGCGATAGCCAATTTTATGACACCATCCTGACATCCCGTTCACACTTGATTTAGGGAAGCGCTGATTTATTCAGTGCTTCCCGTTTGGGGCAGGATGGCCCAACACGAACAAAGACGTAAGTCTTTGATTCGTGAGAGCCATCGCGGGCGTGTACCGCGATGAGCGAGCTGATTTATTCCAAGGATGGAATAAATCAGCATTTACTTAGGGCAAAAAAAGACGGCACATTGTCCGTCCTTTTCATCACGCTTTGTCTGATTTAACGGCCAGATTTACCGACCAGATTTACCGAATGTTGATCACCGAGTCAGTCGCTGTTTTATCCGTCTGAATGGCCTGAGCATTCGCCTGGAAGTTGCGCTGCGCCGTAATCAGATTCACCAGTTGCTGAGTCAGATCGACATTCGACTGCTCCAGCGCGCCGCCCTGAATCAGACCGAAGGTACCCGTTCCCGGTTGACCGGCCGTGGGCGCGCCCGAATCGACCGATTCCGCCCATGAATTATTGCCAACCTGTTTCAGGCCCTGCGGATTACTGAAATTGGCGAGCGCCACCATGCCCAGAGGAATGTTCTGGCCGTTGGAGTAGCTCGCCTGAATCAGGCCATTGCTACCAACTGACACACCCGTCAATTGCCCGGTGGTATTCCCGTCCTGAGATTGCGCCGCCATATTGAACGGCGCGTTGTACTGGGTTGAATCGCCCTGAGTCTGAACATTGATATTCAAGGGCGCGGCACCTGTTCCCAGACTGGCGGCCGTTGCAGTCACGGGAAATGGCGCGGGCGTGGTCGGCAGTTGCCCGTTGGCATCAAAGGTCAGCGTTGATGGTCCTTGGATGGGTGTTTGCGTATCTATCTGGTAATACACGTTCCATTCATTAGGGTTGGCCGTCTTGACATAATAGCTGGTCAAGGTATGGGTATTACCCAAAGAATCATAAACCTGCTGCGAATTCGCCTGGGTATAGGAAGCAGGATCGGGGGTCGCCTGCGTCGTATCAAAGGGCGTCACCGCGGGTACTGTTGCACTGGCAGGCAGGTTGAACGATTGTGTCACGTTGACGGTTGCCTTGGGTGCGCCCGCCGCCACCGGCAATTGGATCGGCTTGGCACTGGCCAGTGAAGTGGATTGCAAGGTGCCGTTGGCACTCACCGGTAACGCTTTGAGGTACTGGCCGTTGGTATTCACGATAAAGCCGTCTTTATTTGCGCCCAGCGCACCGGCGCGGGAATACACCGATTGCTGGCTATCCAGTGTCGGCTGGAAGGTAAAGAAGCCCTGCCCGGAAATCGCCAAATCTAGCGAATTATTGGTGAACTGCAGGCTGCCCTGCGTGAACTGCTGTTGCACGGCCTCGGTTAAAACGCCCTGCCCTGTGGCGGTTTTACTGTTGCCATAAGCGCTCACGGCGTAAATATCACCAAACTGTGCACGCGAGCTCTTAAACCCGGTCGAATTGGCGTTGGCAATATTGTTACTGGTTACATCCAGATCTTTCTGGGCTGCATTCAGCCCCGTAATCGAGGTATTAAATGACATGGGAGTTTCTCCTTAACACGAGTACAAACATTACTGCCGGATCAATCCCGGCATCAACTGATAATTTCAACGACATCGGATAACTTCGCAGGCGGCAGGCCACCATCCAGATTCAGTTGCGGGCCGCTGCTCGTCACACCGACACTACTGATCACCGCACCCACGTAGGTTTGAGCCGCCTGTCCCTGGCCATTTACCGTCGCGTTGGCCGTCACGGTATAAGCCCCAGCCGGTGCAACGCTGCCATCAGGCATGGTCCCATCCCAGGAAAATGTCGGCCGCGCACTCCCTGAAACCGGTACGCTCTGCGTATCCACCACCTGTCCGCTGGCATTGGTAATCGATACCGAAACACTCGTGGCCCCCGTGGGAATATCCACCGCACCCAGAATCCCGGATGCCTTCGTCGTGCCGTCGGCAGCAGTCGAGTTATACATATGGGCGGTATCACCTTTCACGATGGCCGCCTTGCCGACCAGGGCCGCTGCCTGCATGATCTGGCTCGACTGCAACGTGGACTGGAACCCGTTCACCGTCGTATTGAGCTGATTAATCCCTTGCAGCGAGCTGAACTGCGCTAGTTGCGCGATCATCTGGCTGTTGTCGGTCGGATTTGTCGGATCCTGATTTTGAAGCTGCGTCGTCAAAAGCTTCATGAAACTGTTCATATCAAGGGATTCTGCACCATTGCCCGACGTAGCACTGGTGCTGGTCGCGCCACTACCCGTCGCAGAGGAAACGGCCAAGCCCAAACTGGCGTACGGGTTGGTTGCTGTCGTACTGGTTGTCATAGCTCAGGACTCCTATTGGCCGAGTTGCAAGGTTCTTAGCGCCAAATTCTTGGCGGTGTCCATCATCTGCACGTTGGTCTGATAGGAGCGTGAGGCCGACAACATATTGACCATCTCCTCAACCGGATTTACGTTCGACGAATACACATAGCCCTCTTTATTGGCCAGTGGATTTCCGGGTTCATACAAAGCAGGATTCGGTGCGGTGCTCCGGGTGATACCCGATACGCGCACACCCACCCCGCCGTTTTGCTCCATCACCTGCTGGAACACCGGTTCGCGTGCCTTGTAGGCATCTTCGGGTTTGGTGGCAACCGCGTCGGCATTGGCCATATTCGACGCTGTGGCATTCAGCCGCAACGACTGCGCCGCCATCGCCGAACTGGATACATTGAAAATCGAAAACAAGCTCATGATTGATTACCTCTCTACTGACCGGTCAGTGCCGAGTTGATGCCCTTGATCCGGCTATTGAGAAAACTCAGCGTGGTTTGATAGGACACCGCATTTTCGGTGAACCGTACCCGCTCACGATCCGTATCCACTGTGTTGCCATCCAGAGCGGGTTGATCGGGAATGCGGTACAACTCCTGCGCCAAGCCGTTTGCTGCCGTGCCGGACAACTGCCCTGGTTGATTGCGCGCCAGCGCCAGCGCCTGCCCCACCGATCCCTGGCCGGCTGCCGCCCGCAAGGCATCGTGGAACGACAGATCCCGCGCCTTGAAATTGGGCGTATCGGCATTGGCGATATTCGAAGCCAGAATCCCCATGCGCTGCGATTGGAACACCAATGCCTGCCCATGGATTCCGAAGATTGAATCACTCATCACGGTTACCCTCCCGCTAACTAGTCAACAATGCAAAGCGATATCCGTGCCAACTCAAATAACCAACCTTGACGATGAATTCCCACCAGCCCGCGTTTTTTTCGTACACTAGGGCCCTGTTTGGCCACACACAGATCCTTCATTGAACGACATACATCTTGGTGTGCTGATATCGGCACTCGTTATTCTCATTTTGTTATCGGCGTTTTTCTCCAGTTCAGAGACTGCGCTCATTTCGCTGAACCGCTACCGACTGCGCCACCTGGCCAAGCGTGGGCACGGCGGCGCGGTGCGCGCGCAAAAACTGCTTGAAAAGCCCGACCGATTGCTCGGGCTGATTCTTTTGGGCAATAACTTCGTCAATATTCTGGCTTCGTCCATTGCCACGGTCATCGGCTTACGCCTGTTTGGCGACAGTGGCCTTGCCATTGCCACCGGCGTGATGACCTTCGCCCTGCTGATTTTCGGTGAAGTCGCCCCGAAGACAGCGGCCGCAGTGTCACCCGAACGGTTCGCTTGGCCCGCAGCCTATATCTATAACCTCGTCATGAAGCCGATACTACCGTTGATCCAGCTCATCAACTTGCTGGCGAATGGTCTGCTGCATCTAATGGGTTTCAACACCAAGACAAAACAAGCCCAAGGCTTATCCGCTGCCGAACTGCAAACGATCGTGCGTGAATCCAGTCATCACCTACCCGAACAACATCAGGAATTACTGCTTTCCGTACTGAATCTGGAGCAGGGGCAGGTCGAGGACATCATGATTCCCCGTGCCGATATCATCGGTATCGACATCAGTGTGCCCTGGGAAGAGGTACTCGAACAAATCAAGCACCTGTCCTACAGTCGGGTACCGGTTTACAAGGGTTCTGTCGAGAACACCATCGGTGTGATCACGGTGCGCCGATTATTCGGGCCACTGATGGACGGCTCGCTCACCCTGAGCCGGCTAAAACGGCTGCTGCGCGAACCCTACTATGTACCCGAAGGCACGGCCCTGACCACCCAACTGCTCAATTTTCAAAAGGAAAAACGCCGCTCGGCACTGGTGGTCGATGAATACGGCGATGTTCAAGGTCTCGTTACCCTCGAGGATATCCTCGAGGAAATCGTTGGCGACTTCACCACATCACCGGTCACAGATAACGACGAAATCAACGCGGAGGCAGATGGCAGTTACCTGCTCAAAGGGACCATGCCCATCCGGGAGATCAACCGGGAACTGGCCATCGAACTGCCCACGCAGGAAGCCAGCACGCTCAATGGCCTGATCATCGAGCAGCTGGAAACGCTGCCAACCGTTGGTGCCGAAGTCGATCTGGGCGACATCCTGATTACCGTAGAGTCCGTCCGGAATCGAGCTGTCGACATCGCTCGACTCACCATCACGCACGAACCGGCGAGCGATCATTAATGGCGCGCGCTAGGGAGAAATCGGCCTTCGTCTGCCAGGAATGTGGTGCCGATTTCCCCAAGTGGGCAGGCCGCTGCAGCGAGTGCGGGGCATGGAACAGCCTCACCGAAATCCGCCTGCCCGGTAACGCATCGACTGCCAGTTCACCGGGTGTCAGCGGCTATGCCGGGGGCAACCCGCAAACCACTCTGATATCCGAAGTTCGCATCAGCGAAACGCCCCGGGTATCCACCGGGCTGGATGAACTCGATCGCGTTCTGGGCGGCGGATTGGTTGAAGGCTCGGTCATCCTTATCGGCGGCGACCCGGGGATCGGCAAATCAACGTTGTTACTGCAAACCCTGCTCACACTCCAGGCGCGTATGCCCTGCCTCTACGTGACCGGCGAGGAATCCCTGCAACAGGTCGCGCTGCGCGCCCAGCGGCTTGAGGCCGATCTGTCGGGGAAACAAGGCCAACTTACCTTGATGAGTGAAACGTCGGTCGAAGCGATTCTGGCGCACTGTGCCCGCCAATTGCCGCGTCTACTGGTGGTCGATTCCATCCAGACGCTGCATACCGAAGGACTGACCGCAGCCCCCGGTTCCGTATCGCAGTTGCGCGAAGGCACGGCCCAGCTTGTACGCTTTGCCAAACGGCATGAAGTCACTATCTTCATTGTCGGCCATGTCACCAAGGAAGGCGCGCTGGCCGGGCCGCGCGTGCTCGAACACATGGTCGATACCGTACTTTATTTCGAAGGGGATCCCGGTGCGCGATTTCGGGTGATTCGTGCGGTCAAGAACCGTTTTGGCGCCGCCAACGAAATTGGCGTGTTTGCCATGACCGATCGCGGTTTGAAACCGGTCACCAACCCATCCGCCATTTTTTTGTCGCGCCATGAACAACCGGTTCCCGGCAGCGTCATTACCGTCACCCGTGAAGGCACCCGCCCTCTGCTGGTCGAAGTTCAGGCGCTCGTTGCCGAGCACCCCGGCGGCAATCCCAAGCGGTTGACCGTCGGCCTCGACCAGAACCGGCTGGCCATGCTTCTGGCCGTGCTGCACCGGCACGGCCAGATTGCCCTATATGATCAGGATGTTTTTTTGAATGTGGTCGGCGGCGTGCGCGTCGCGGAAACGGCGGCCGACCTGCCCAGCCTGCTGGCGATCTTGTCGAGTTTCCGTGCCAGGCCCCTGCCGGAAGGATTGATTGTTTTTGGTGAAGTGGGGCTCGCCGGCGAAATCCGCCCGGTCAGCGGCGGGCCAGAGCGCCTAGCCGAAGCGGCCAAGCATGGCTTCACCCATGCCATCGTACCCAAAGCCAATTTGCCCGCACGACCAATCGAAGGCCTTAAAATTACGGCCGTCAGCCACCTTAATCAGGCGCTGGAGTTGTTGTAATGCCGAGCGTCTTCTAAAACCCCGCAATATAGGGGCTATAAATAGCGAACTTAGTGCTGCTGCTTCTTCTTGAGCGCCTCACCCGATTTCTTCCAAAAAAACCAGAACACGTACACAGGCACACCGACGATGCCGATCATGGCCAGAATAGACAGCAGGACAATTTGGAATTCAACGTGCATGATCCATATCTCCTTGTGAACAACCAAGCCCAAGCAATAGGGCAATAATCACACCTTATCGACAAATTATGACAATTCAACCAAGTGAAACGCTTATATATTTCACTTCGCAAAGTTATCCTTCCAGGAGCCTGGATAAAGCCCGTTCTGCGACACGTCGGATAACAACTGAAGGGTGGGTTTTTGAAATGTTATCGATTCCCTGCCTGGCTTCCATGGTATTGATTTGCATGAGGGCATCGATCGCTTGGGTTCCCTGAACCACATCACTTGGCCATTGGGCAATCAGATCAAGCAGCGGCTTGACTGCCTCCGGCGCGGCCAATCCGGCCAAGGCAATCGTTGCCGACATACGTGCCTCCGACTCAGGATGGGCCAAGGCGTGAATCAGACGCGTCAAATAGGGCACGTGATTAAGATACTGCTTGATGTCGGTGTGGCAATGCGGGCAGATTTCAGTGGACTCAGCCACTTTGGTAAAACACTGTGGACAAAAGAATGTCGCGGCCATCATCAACACCTTATCGATCGAGCGATTCATGAGGAGGCACCCGACCCCACAAACGATTGAAACAGGATGTTTTTAGTGCGAGCCACCTACAATAAGCGCCTGGAAAATTCCCGTGGAAGGGGTTTTTCGGGTACCGGTATTGAGTCACCGGGCGGTGCAAAAAACTCATGCCAAGGCTATCATTTAAGATATTCCACCCCAAATAGAAGCGAGATGGTGCTCATTGAGCATTGTCATTCAGCACGCAGCCAATGCTGGTTGATAACGCGCATGTTCAACCTGACGCTTGTATCGTCAGCCAACCCATACAAGGAACCCACAATGTACGAATTTACCTTCCTGACCTCAGACCGCGGCGAAAATTTCATCAACCATCTGAAAACTCTTGGCATTACAGCTACTTCACGCGTCGATCCGATTAATGAATCCGTGACGAATGTAGCCATTCCGGACGATATCGACGATAACCTGCTCGATCAGATCGAAGCATGGTATGAAGAGGAAACCTCCCGAAACGAAGCCGCTGCCCGTGCACTGGAAGATGATGGCGATATCGTCTCTGCGGGTATCTGGGTGCAGTTGGAAGATGGTGGGTCAAGTCTTGCACGGGTTGATCCGAGTATCATGAACCGCATTCTGACTGTGCTGACACCGGACGAACTCGGTCACTTTGTCAGCGTGATTGCCGATGCCGTCGAGCATCCGGACGTAACGCCCATCTGCCACAACAAGAGCACCAGCAGCTGCGGTTGATCTGGCTGTAAATATTACTCCTCGACACTGGCCTTTTGATAACGAGTGGGCGTGTGCCGATGTCTGCTACCGAGCAGTCGCCGCGTTGGGCAACTCCATTGCAACAGGCTGGGTGAGACGGGTTGCTCTGCGCTGCTCGATCGCCTGTTTGATGGCAATCAGGATAGCAAGCGCCATGAACGCGCCGGGTGGCAGAATCGCCAACAGGAAGTGGGCTTGTTCCGGCAGAACATGAATCGTCCAATTGGCCGCCATCGGGCCGAAGAGTTGTTGTGCATTCGCCAGCAATGTGCCGAAACCCAGCAATTCGCGAATGACCCCCAGTGCCACGAGCACGAGACCGAAGCCCAGCCCCATCATCAACCCGTCATACAGGGACGGCAAAACGGGATTACGCGCCGCGAAGCCCTCTACCCGGGCAATCACGATGCAGTTGGTCACGATGAGCGGCAGGAAGATGCCCAGCACATGGTAGAGCGTATTCAGATAAGCGTTCATCCAGAGTTCGATCACGGTCACGACCGAAGCGACGACCATCACGAACACCGGCAGCCGCACTTCAGGGCGCACCCAATGGCGAATCGCCGAAGCCAGGCCGTTGGAAACCACCATCGTCAAGATGGTCGCCATCGCCAATCCCAATGAATTGACCACGGTATTGGAGATCGCCATCATCGGACACATGCCGAGAATCTGGACCAGCCCGGGATTGTTTTTCCAGAGCCCTTGTACCGCAAGATCTCGATAGGAAACATCACTCATGATTCACCTCTACTGATATCTGTGCCTCTTTTGGCTTGTCTTTTGAATCGTCATCATGTTCATGTCTGGATGAGTGCGGCGCGTCAAACAATTCGTCATGATGCAAACGCACATACTCCAGCACCTGATGAATGGCCCCGACGACGGCACGGGGGGTGATGGTGGCACCGCTGAACTGATCGAACACACCGCCGTCCTTCTTCACGGCCCAGCCCTTTTCCCCCGGGTTTTCCAGACTTTTACCATTGAAGCCAAATATCCAATTCGACTTGGCCGCTTCGATCTTGTCGCCGAGGCCCGGGGTTTCGTTTTGCTTGGTCACGCGCACACCGGTGACTTTGCCTTCGCGATCGACGCCGACGATGAGCTTGATATCACCGCTATAGCCGTAATGCGTGATGACCGGCAGCACCACAGCCGTGACAGTACCATCCTTGATAGCCCTAAAACCCACAATACCGGCACGAATCGATTCTGACAGCCGTGTAGCCGGGTCGCCGGGTTCCGGTTTCAGTGGCGGCAAATTCAACGCTTCGGGGTCAGGCGGCAAAAATGCGGCGTTTGCCGGATTATTATTGAAAATGCCGGGACGCAGAACCGCCGTGACCTGCCCGCGCAACACCGCCAATTCGCCTTGGGCGATGCGTTCACGCGTGGCTTGCTGGGTCATCGATACCACACCAACGCCCACGACGGAAAAACCACCCAGCAACAGCGCCGTGATGACGATCCGGCTCTTATCCAATGTGAGCAGGCGCTTCATACCATCGGCCTCATTTGATGGGTTCCGACTTCTTATGGCCGAAAACCTTGGGCTGGCTGTAATAGTCGATCAGCGGTACGCACAGGTTCATCAGCAAAACGGCAAAGGCAACGCCATCGGGGTAACTGCCGAAGCTGCGAATCAGCACCGTCAGCACGCCGATACCGAAGCCGAAAATCAGGCGACCGCGTGGTGTGGTCGAAGCCGTCACCGGATCGGTTGCCACAAAGAAGGCACCGAACACGGTTGCCCCTGTGATGAGATGAAACAGCGGGCTGGCGTGATGCGCCGAATCCAGCAGCCACAAGAACCCGGACATGACAAGAACGCCGGCGATCATCGCTACCGGAATATGCCAGCGAATGACCCCGCGCCACAAAAGAAAGGCACCGCCGGCCAGGAACGCCAGGCTCAGCCACAGATTCCACGACTGAGCGAGCGAACCGCCGCTGAACAGGCTTTGCGTCGCATGATGGATGGAGGCGCCGGTCGTGATTTGTTCACGCACGTGATCCAGCGGCGTCGCCGTGCTCAAGCCATCGTAACCCACGCCACTGGGCAACACCCCAGAAAAGGACCAGGCGACCGACTGCATGAAATTGAGCGCCGAACCGGAGCTGTCGATGGCCGGCCCCCAGCGCGTCATGGGCTCCGGGAACGAGATCAGCAATACGACATAACCCACCATGGCCGGGTTGAAGAGGTTGAACCCCAGGCCGCCATACAATTGCTTGGCAACCACCACGGCAAAAACAGTGCCGAATACCGGCAGCCACCACGGCCCCAGGTTGGGCAGGCACAGCGCCAGAATCCAAGCCAGCACGATGACCGAACCATCGCCAATGGCCGGCCGCATGGGACGGGCACGCAGGCTCAGCATCGCCGCTTCCGCCACCAAACCGGCGCTCACCGCCAGCAGAATATTGATCAACACCCCCCATCCCAACAGGGCAATCGCGACGGCGGTACCCGGCAACATTGCCAGCAACACCGTCAGCATGACGCGGCGAACGCTATTGGAAGCCTCGGGCAAGGGCGCGGTTTGCGGGGAAAATCTCATGGCGGATCGCTCTTGGAAATCTGTTCTTGTTGTGCCTGAACCGGTGTTTGTTCGTTCGCTGCGGCACGCTCAACGTCCAGGGCTTCTCGTCGTGCCTTGGCGCGCGCCCGTGCGGCTTCGACAGCGGCATCCATACTGGCGGGCGCTTCGGCGCCGTTTGACGCGGGCTTATGCGTACCAAACGCATCCGAAGAAGCTGGTGCCGCGCTGGCATCATCGGAAGCAGATACGGTCTTGGCCGCAAGAGCCTGCCGCTTCTTGTTCAAAGCAGCTTCACGCTCCGCCTTGATTCGCTCCAGTCGTTCGTTGCGGAATTCAAAACGCTCGCGTGCCTGATTTGCCTTGGATTTTTCACGTTCCTGCGCCCAGACTTCGGTTTTAGCAAAGCGATAATAATCGACCAGTGGCAGGTGAGATGGGCAAACCGCACTGCACACGCCGCATTCGATGCAGTCGAACAGGTTGTACTCCACCACGCGATCGAACTGCTTGGCGCGGGCGTACCAATACAACTGCTGTGGTAAGAGATCGGCAGGGCAGGCTTCCGCACAGAGACTGCAACGTATGCAGGGCTGCGGCGCGGGTTCGGCAGGGCGATCTTGTGGGCGCAAGGCCAGCAGACAGTTGGTGGCCTTGACCACCGGCACCTCATCAGTGTGCAAGGCAAAGCCCATCATCGGGCCGCCCATGATCAGCCGATCGACCCCGGATCGATATCCGCCCGCCTCTGCCACCACATCGCTCATCAGCGTGCCGATGCGGACTTGCAGGTTTTCCGGTTGCGTGATGCCCTCCCCCGTGACCGTCACGATCCGGTCGATCATCGGTTCGCCAAAGGTAACGGCCCGGTGGACCGCCACCACGGTGGCTACGTTCAAGCAGAGCAATCCGAACTCGCTGGCCCGACGACCGCGCGGCACTTCGATATTCGTCAACACCTTGATGAGTTGCTTTTCGCCCCCCGCTGGATAACGGGTGGGGACGGAAAATACCGCAAAACGCGGATCCGATCGGCTCGCTTCCAGCAGGGCTGCGAGAGCCTCTGGCTTGTTGTCCTCGATGCCGATCAGACAGCGTTCCGCACCGATCATGTACATCGCGATGGCAGCGCCGCGCAGGATATCCTCCGGTTGCTCACGCATGAGGCGATCGTCGCAGGTGATATACGGCTCACACTCCGCACCATTCAGGATGAGCGTCGGTACTCTGCTCTGTCCGGTAGCCATTTTCGCGGCAGTCGGAAAGACAGCACCACCCAGCCCGACGATACCCGCCTCACGCAGTCGCCCGCGCAATTGGGCGGGCGAGATGTCCTGATAATCGACCCAAGGGACCATCCGCTCAGCCCAGACATCGTCGCCATCAGCTTCCAACAGGATGGATGGTGCGGACAATCCTCCCGGGTGCGCGATGGGCTGCGGGGAAATATCCACGATGGTTCCGGATGTCGGCGCATGAACAGATGCCGATACAAAGTCTGTAGCATGGGCCAGCACCTGTCCCTTTCCGACACGATCCCCGACCTTGACCACCGCCCGCGCTGCTGCGCCGATGTGCATATGTAAAGGCAGAACATAACACGATTGCAAGGGCATGATCCTGATTGGACGATCACGGGTCAGCGCCTTGTTTTCTGGCGGATGAATGCCGCCATGAAACGAAAAGGGGGCAGCGATCGGCTGCAAAGGCTGATCAGACATGCTGGACTTCCGGCACACCGGCTGATTGCGGCGCGATCCATTTAGGCTCCGGGAAACGGAAACCCGCCAAACCGACATCCAGGGGCACCATGTCGATGCAATCGACCGGGCAAGGCGCCACACACAACGCACAACCCGTGCATTCGGCGGCAATAACCGTGTGCATCTGCTTGGCCGCGCCCAGAATCGCATCGACCGGACAGGCCTGAATGCATTTGGTACAACCAATACAAACCGACTCATCAATCACCGCCAGGAACGGGACGGCTTTAGCTTCGCCATTTTCGGCATTGAGGGGCTTGGACTCCACGCCCAACAGATCGGCCAAGCTTTTGATGGTCGTCTCACCACCGGGCGGGCACTGGTTGATATCCGCCTCCCCTTTGGCAATGGCTTCAGCGTAGGGCTTGCACCCGGTAAATCCGCATTGACCGCACTGGGTCTGCGGCAAAATGGCGTCGATTTTCTCCGCCAGCGGGTTTCCTTCCACATGAAACCACTGGGCAGCAACGCCCAGCACAATACCGAAGGCCAATGTCAAACCAGCGGCCACAAGAATGGCCGTCAACATCAGACTTTCACCATGCCGGCAAAGCCCATGAACCCCAGCGCCATCAAACCGGCGGTGATCAAGGCAATCGGTACGCCTTCAAACGCCATCGGCACATCGGCCACATTGATGCGCTCACGCAGGGCAGAGAACAAGATCAACACCATCGAAAAACCGACCGAGGCGCCAAAGCCATACAACGCGGATTCAACGAAATTATGCGCCTGCTGAACATTGAGCAAGGCCACACCCAGAACGGCACAATTGGTGGTAATCAGAGGTAAATAGATCCCGAGCACGTTATGCAGTAACGGGCTGGTTTTACGCACCACCATCTCGGTGAAATTCACCACCACCGCGATCACCACGATAAACATGATCGTGCGTAGGTAAGTGAGCCCCAGCGGTTCGAGGATGAAGGCTTCGGTGAGATAACTGGCAATCGCCGAGAGCGTCAGCACGAACGTGGTCGCCAGCGACATGCCGATGGCTGTTTCGATTTTTTTGGATACCCCGAAAAACGGGCATAGCCCCAGAAACTTAACCAGCACAAAATTATTAACCAAAACGGTGCTGACAAGAATCAAAACATATTCAGTCATGTCGCCTCCACCGGTCGGTTTATCAATTGATACGCTCATTATAGTGGAGTTGGCGCTCAGATTCGAGCCGAGCCATTCTAAGGAACCTCTGATTGAATCCCCCCAAATCAGATAAACTAGCGTGAAACCATCGTGTTAGGTGCCGGATCGATGAAACAGACAAGTTTTGCCTCGCT
>NCKC01000066.1 GCA_002282715.1 Halothiobacillus sp. 15-55-196
TGATTTTGTGCCCAAGTCCGTCATGGTCGATATCGACCGGGACTTCCCCGAGGTGCCCAAGCGCGGCAGCTTCCCCATGAGCGAACTCGACAGTGGGCCTAGCTTCAAAGCGCTGATTGACTATCTCGAAAGCGATGAAGTGGCCGCAAGATTTTCTGAAAAACTGGGCATCGATCTCGTGGGCAAGCCGACGACGATGACGATTCGGGGGTTTAGCGGTGAGCAGGATGGCCGTGTGCATACCGATTCGCGCAGCAAGCTGGTCACCGTGCTGCTCTATCTCAATTCGGGGTGGAGTAGCCCGGAGGGCCGATTGCGTTTGTTGCGCTCGAATAATCTGGATGATTGGTTCGACGAAGTGCCGCCAGATGCCGGCACCCTGCTGGCCTTCGTGAATGCCGAAAACGCTTGGCACGGACACAAGCCATTCGTCGGGCAACGGCGCAGCATTCAGCTCAATTGGGTGGTGAGTGATGCCGCCGTTCGTCGCAGCGAGTGGCGCCACGGTCTGTCGGCCAAAATCAAACGCTGGTTTGGCGGCGAGAAGAAAGCAAAGCCGGTGGACGATGCGTATTGATCGTGTCGTTAGCCCTTAGTTTGATCGTGCGATGGATGGCGGTATGATCGAAGGGCTGCTGGCCGCTGTGTTTGGTCTTGTCGGGGTGGTCGCGCTGCTGGCATTGGCCGCGCGTTATAACTTCTGGCGCCTGCCGAAACCCATGAGTTGGCCGCGCATCCTGATGTACCACCGCATTCAAGCGCCTTCTGCAGATTTACCTCGGGGTGAGGGGATCACCGCGACGACAACGCAGTTCGAAGCACATCTGGCCTGGCTGGCTTCTCATGGCGCCCGGTTCGTGACCGTGTCCGAACTGATGGTGGCCGAAAACCCGGCGCGCATGGTGGCAATTACCTTCGATGATGGCTATGATGATAATTACACCCATGCTTGGCCGATCCTGAAGAAATTTTCCGCGCCGGCGACCATTTATCTGGCACCAGATATGCTTGATATTGACCGCTTGACACCACAAATGATCGTTGAGATGAGCGCGGGCGGCGTGGAGTTTGGCGCGCATACGATGACTCATATCCATCTACCTTCTACCGACGACACCGAGGCGCTGGCCGAGATCCAAGCCTCGAAAGAGGCGGTGGCGTTTTTAGCGGGACGCCCTTGCCTTAGCTTTGCCTACCCGTATGGGAAATTTTGCGATAAGCATGTGGTCATGGTTGCCGCAACCGGATTCACTTCCGCCGTGACCACCAAGAAAAGGATTCTGCCGCGAAAAAAATTCGATCCATTGCGCCTGCCGCGTTTATCCATGGTGGGGCAAATGAACCGGTTCGAATTCTGGCTCACCATCACACGAGGACGCTATCGGGTATGAACGATCAAGCCACCAATCACCGAGATGAGCAGGCCGATGTGCCGGTCAGTGTGTTTTTGATCACCAAAAACTGTGCCCGCTGGCTGGATAAGGTGTTGTCTGCCGTGTCCGGCTTCGCGGAAATCGTCATCGTCGACTCCGGTTCGACCGACGAAACGCTGGAGATTGCCGAGCGTCACGGTGCCCGCATCGTGCATCAGGAGTTCCTGGGATATGGGCAGCAAAAGCAGATTGCGCTCGATTTGTGTACTCAGCCCTGGGTGCTCAATCTCGACGGTGATGAGGTGGTGGATGCCGAACTGCGTGCTGCGATTATCGAACTGGTCAAGCGAGACGATCCCAATGTGATTGGCGCAAAGGATCGAATCCGCGATTGGTTCATCGGTGTGCCCCCCCGCAAAACCACGCGTGCGAATTCGCGGGTGCGGCTTTGGCGGCGAGGCGCAGGAAGGTTTTTATCCGAACAGATCGTGCACGAATCGGTTGAGCTGGATAAGAGCGGTCGAATCGAAAATCTGCCCGGCTGGGTCGAGCATTACGGTGTGGAGTCGGTTGCTTTGCGCGTACAGAAGATCAACCACTATTCGACGCTGCGCGCCGAATTGGATGCCCGGCGAGGCAAAAAACCATCAGCGCTCAAGCTCTTTACGATTTTCCCGCTGCGCTTTTTGAAGAATTACTTGCTTCGGCGCGCTATTCTCGATGGTCGTCGCGGTCTGATTCAGGCGACGGCGGGCGCGTATTATTCCTTTCTCATCGAGGCCAAAAAATTTGAAGCCGCCGAGCGCAAGCGGCTGGGGCTGGATTCCTAGGCGCACCTCCTTTTTGAAAATCAAAGATGAGCTATGAATTCAGATCACTCCCCGCCAACAGTGCCTCTTCGATGAATGGTCCGATGGCAGGGATGCAGAAACTGGCGCTCGTCGCCGTGGTGCTGTTGCCGATTTTCGTGCTGTTCAAACGGGTGCCTGCTGAAGCGGCGGTCGGCATGACGGTGCTGATTGCCCTGTTCGTCGCCATTCGACGCCAGGATTTCTCCTGGTTGGCGCAAGGTTGGGTCTACGCGGCGGCGGCATTGTCGGTCATCTTGCTCTCGCTCTCGCCTTTTTCCGTGAATCCGGCCAACTCGGCCTTGTCTGCTGTTCTGGCGTTGCGCTGGCCCGTATTCGCTGCTGCGCTGATCTGGTTGTTTTCAAGGCAGCCCAATACCTTGGTTTGGTTTGAGCGCGCCATGCTGGCAGTGATTGTGTTCATTGTGCTGGATACCTTCCTGCAATATGTCATCGGACGAGATATTTTCGGGCACGCGCCATCCAGCTCATTTCGGCTGACCGGGCCATTCGATCACCCAATGGTCGGTACGTTTACGGATCGGGTCTGGTTTATCGGGCTGGCGGTCGTCTGGTTCGCCGCATTGCGATGGCGTGAACTCTGGGCATTGCTTGCCATTGCCGGTATGTCGGCGATCGGCGCATTATTCCTGTTTTTAACGGGCGAGCGAGCCGCGTTACTGACCTATCTTCTGGGCAGTGGTTTGGTGATGCTGGGCGTGATGATTCACCATCGCCGTTGGCGTATGCCGCTGATCGGGCTACTCGTCGTGCTCGGTGTGGTCGTGGCCGGTGTGGCGATTACCCAGAAAGAAATGGTGCATCGCAGCGTGGATTCAACGGTTCACACCATCCAGAATCTGGACGAGAGCGTGTATGGCTTGAACTTTATGACGGCTTTTGCCGAATTTGAGGCAAAACCCTGGACGGGGGTTGGCACGCGCGAATTCAAAGCCTATTGCGATACCTATCTGCCCGCATACAAGGCGCGCTACGACGCCATGGGTTTTGATGGCGCGGTGATTCATCCGCATAATTTCTATAGCGGTATGTTGGCCGAGGGGGGCATTTTCGCTTTTGTCATTTTCGTGACCATGGTGCTCTTGTTGTTCGCCAAAGTGATTGGTGACTCGATTCGTCACGGTGTGCCGATGCAAGCTTATTTCGGTAGCGCCGTGTTGCTTACGACCTTTTGGCCACTGCAAAGCTCAATGGAATATTTTAATGGTTGGACCGCCGCGGTGATCTGGACGGGGGTGGCGTGGTCGATGGCCCGTGCCCGTGTGCCGCACGAATGTTGACTGATGACTAACACGGTCATTCTTCTTCCTTATAAAGAGCGCTTTTCTCCACAAGGCGCGGGCGCGATTGTTTCTGTCGTTCGAGATCAGCTGCTGGCAACACCTGAAGAGTGTCGTCCGACCGTCATGGGTTCGGATGTAGAAAAACCATATTCGGACCTGGATTTTTTGCCCGTTATCTGGCGATCAGTATGGTGGCTGCCGAAAACCAGACGCTATTTGGCAGCTGCCCGACGACAGTTGCAAGCCTTGCCGGCAACGAACATTGAGGTGCAAGGTCGACCAAAATATGTGTCTTTTTTGCGTCGTTCCTTCCCTCGACACCGGATTACCTTGTACCTTCATAACAACTTGCGAGAGGTGCCCGGTTTCGCATCAACCCGAGCGCGGAAAATACTAGTATCACAGGTTGATCATTTGGTGGCGGTAAGTGATTACATTCGTGATCAGGCGGTTGATGACTTACCCGAAAACCTCAAACAGAAGGCCGTTACTGTATTAAATGGTGTAAACACCGATCAGTTCCGTCCATCGGAAAAGGAGCGGGTGATCCGTTTTGTCGGCCGACTATTCTGGGAGAAAGGTGCGCACATACTTCTGGACGCGCTTGCGCTAGTTCTTCCCGAAAATTCGGGGTGGCGGGCTGAGTTTATTGGTGCGACTCGATTTGAAAACACGGCAAATCTATCCGTATATGAACGCGGTCTGGTCGATAAGATGGAGGCACTGGGTCATCAGATTCACGCCACGGGTTATGTGCCGCGTGATGTTGCACGCGAGAAACTAGCTTCTGCAGCAATAGTCGTCATCCCGTCGCTATGGCAGGATCCTTGCCCGCTGGTTGCATTGGAGGCGATGGCGAGCGGCGCCTGCGTTGTAGCCACGGCGCGAGGCGGGCTGCCCGAGATTATAGGTGCCGCGGGCGTCTTGTTGAACGGTGAAACCGAATCAGCTTTGGTCAATGAAATTGCAGTGGTGCTGGATGAGTTGCTTCACTCGCAAGAAAAATTGACCCGCCTGCAGAGTGCAGCGCGCGCGCGTGCCGAGTCTGTATTGAAAATTCAACATACGGTTGCAAAGCTGGAGCAGGTTCGCGGTACATAGCAGGATAAAAACAGCGGGGCCATTTTGCGCGGTTGCATCTGGTAAAGGCGTGGTGGCTTTCGCGTTAGCTACGCTTCTTTCCTGTTTTTATACCGTCGATGGCCCCACAGGTACGCGCTGGGCTTCACGCGGATTTCCTCTTCCAGCACGTTGACGAGCCTAGTCGTATCTGCAACATCATCGCCGCTGGGTAGATTTTCCAGCTGTGGGTGAACGATCACTTCGTAGGTTTCACCCGATCGGCGCACGTAATAGGGCAAAACAACTGCATTACCCATCCGTGCCAGAATCGGAATGGCCAGATTGGTTGTGCATTGCACGCCGAAGAACGGAATGAAGGCGCTTTGTTTGCCGTGGAAGCTTTGATCGGCCGCCGTCCAGATAATCCCGCCCTTTTTCAGCGTACGCACCATGGCGCGTGTGTTCTCGCGATCGATCAGACTGACCACGTGCTTGCGGCGCCCAACATTAATCAGCTCATCGATGACGGGGTTGTCGTTCGGGCGATAAACGGCATGAACCGGCCAGCGTCTTGCGGCAAGATAAACGGACATCTCGCCCTGGGTGAAATGGCCGGCATTGAGAATCACGCCTTGGCCGCGGGCGAGCGCGGCTTCAACATGCTCCGCGCCGGTGACCGTGTGCGCAGGCGGCGGTTCGGTTTTGCCATACCAGCCCCAGATCGATTCCAGCGCATCCGCGCCCAGGCGGTCGAAATGTTCGTTAATGATCTCATCGCGCCACACTGCCGTCGAATCGGGGAAGGCAGTTTGCAGGTTTTGCGCCATAATCTTGCGTCGCTTACCGACGAAACGTTTGCTCAGGTGGCCAAGCAGGGCACCAATGCGAAGGCGGGCCGATTGTGGCAAGGCCGCGATTGCCCGCAGCAGCCAAGTGAGTAGGCACAATGAAATATTTTGCAGAAAGGATAGCGAATGCGTCATGGCGGCGATTTTAACAGATGGCATCAGTGGGTGCCTTGAAGTGCCTACTGTGCTATCCCTGCCATTCTTCACGGAACCA